>JBAUUA010000250.1:0-34319 GCA_049582465.1 Bradyrhizobium sp.
CGACACAAGGACAAATGCGAGACGAAAAAGCATTGCGTCTCCGTCCTGCGCGTCTCACCCCTGCCCGGCCTCGATTGTAGCAAGAAAAATCGGCATCGTCTCTTGCGGATTTCGGGTCACGTTGACATGCCGTGAGACGGCGGCGCGCCAACGCACGCCTCCATCCAGTGCCCGCTCGCCGCTGACAAAGCTGGTCGGCTTTCCGCCGCGGCAAGCTCCGGCCGCTAGGCGTGCGTCGGCCAGTGGCGCTCGCGGAACCAGGTGCGGTAGTCCGACATCTTCGCGCGCTGCGCCGCCGGCGCATGGCGCTTGCAGGTCGAGGACTCCTGGCTGTTGTCGGGCGCCCCCCAGCGCAGCTCGACGCAGTCGTTCGGGTTGTAGGCCATCTCGAAATTCGCCGCCCGGTCGACGACGTCCTTGAGCGACAGCGTCCATTGCGAACCGTCGCTGCGCGTATAGGATATTTTGCGCATGGCAAGCTCGGAGGCGAGCACGCCCTGCAACTCGCTCTTGACGTCGGCGGCGCTCTTGCCGGGCGGGATCGCGTAGCGCTCCGACCGCCGCGCGACGTGATCGGGATAGCCCCGCACCACGTCGATCGCGATCAACAGGCGGAAATCGCGCGCCGGCGTGGAGTAGTCCTCCCAGGCGCCGGTGGTCTCGAAGATCGAGGCGCCGTCCGGCATCGCGGTGTCGCCGCTGGTCTTCTCCTGATATTTCCGGCCGTTTTCGACCGAGGTGACGCGCGTCTTCACCTGCTCGTTGAGGCTCGTGATGGCATCCGTCATCGCCTTCACCGGATCGAGCGGCTCGGGCGACATCACGTCGTCCATGCGATCGTAGAAATCCTCGGCGCTCATCTGCGACTGTTCGAGCGAAAAATCGCCGTAGCTCGGATTCTTGCCGATTTCGGCGTTGCTCAGCCGCCGCAGCGCGCCACCCTTGTCGCGCACGATCGGGCGGAAATGCTTGAAGCCGGGGCTGCCGAGCGAGGCCTCGTGCACGAACAGGAAATTGCCGCGCCAGAACCGCTTGCGCGTGATCGAGCCGTCGGGTTCGGCGTCGACGGCGAGGAAGACGCCCGGCGTGCCGTTCGCCTCCGGCACCAGATGCACCAGCATCAGCACGTGGCCGTAGGGGTCGGCGTACACCGTTCCCGGGCGCAACGCCTGTTTGGTCAGCGGAACGGTGTAGAAATCGGTGTTGTCGTCATTTGCCGACACCCGCACGGCGCCGGTGTGGACGACGTCGCCGACGTCGCGCAAATATTCGCTGAAACTGGTCGGCCGCTTCGGCTTCGGGGGCGGCGGGTTCGCCGGCGGAATGGCCGCCGGATCTGCGCTGGCCTCGGCCTGCGGCTGGGAACGGGAGAACAACCCGAGCAGACCGGGCTTCGGCGCCGGCGGCGAGACCGCAGCGGGGGTGACCGACGCCACAACCTCCTGCTCGGGCGGCGGGGCTGGACGGGTGACCTCGGGATGCTCGATGTCGAACCACTGGTAGCACTTCGGCGGCTTGCCGGCGAAGCCGCGCGAGCAGTTCGAATAGCCGAACGGCAGTCCCATCTTGTAGGCGAAATAGGCGCGCAGGAAGTAGACGAAGTCGGCGCAGTCGGGACGAAGGCCGCCCTTCACGCTGTCCTCGTCGCGCCCGAGATAGTTGAACAGGAAATTGCGCGAGCGGTCGCGCAGCACTTCATGCCACACCTTCCAGGACAGATCCTGGTCGGGCGGCGCGTCGAACAGCTTCTCGATCCAGGCCGAGAACAGGGCTTCGCTGGTGCTGTTCCAGCTATTGCGCACCTGCCAGAAGCTTCCCGACGGCGTGCGCACGGGCTCCCGCTTGCGCGCGCTGACGACGATCTCGTGCGCGCATTGCGCAGCGGCTCCGTCCCGCGCCAGTGTCGCGTGCCAGGTTCCCGCCGCCGGCGTGGCGACTTCGGCGAACCAGGAATAAGGCGAAGCGCCGTGCCGGTCGGACGATTTGGCCGCGACGCTTCCGTCGGGCGCGACCAGCGACAGCACGCCGTCGAGGGGTTTTTCGGAAACCACCATGACGCGCAACGGCGCGCCCTTCCACGGCGCGACCGGCGAAGGCAACACCGTCAGCTCGGCCGCGTCACCGCAGCTATCGCCGGCCGCTTCGGCCGGCGACACCGCGGCTGCGGCGAGCAAGATGTAAAACCCACCTGCGATCAGCGACAATGCCGTCGCGGCAGCAGCCAAGCGGCGCGCAAGAAGCATGTGAATAGAACCTTCCTGAAGTGGGCCCCGGACCTGCGTGGCCCTCCCGGCGGGGCCGGGCCGCAGGATACCGATTTGACCGCCCTGAGTCAGCGCATTTGAAGGCGATTTTGCGGCCCGGTCCCCCGGTTCCGCTTGCGTCCGGCCCGGCCCGATTCGCTCAGCGAATGCCCTCTTCGGCAATCGTTTCCTCCGCCACCTCGGCAACCTGCCGGCTATCCTCCGTGAGTACCGTCGTTTTCCAGCCGCCTTGCGCGAACCAGCCGACCGAAACCACCGCGACAAGGATGGTGGTGAGCGGAAACGACCACCACAGGCCGGTGGCCTGCAGGCTGGTATGTCTGGACAGAATATAGGCCAGCGGGAACTGCAGCACGAACTGCGAGACCAGCGCGATCACCATGGCCGCCAGCATGTTGCCGGAAGCGCGGAAGGCGGAGACGATGCAGAGCTGCACGCCGATGCCGCCCCAGGCGAGCGACATGATCCGGATGAACTGCGCGCCTTCGGCGATGACATCGGGTGCGCCCGGCACGAAGAACGCCACCAAGGCCGGCGCGAAGATCCAGGCAACAAGCCCCACGACCGAGAGAATGGCAAAGCCGGCGCCGGCGCCGAGCCAGGTGACGCGCGCGGCGCGCTGCGGATTGCCCGCGCCCATGTTCTGGCTGACCAGCGTCGACACCGCCTGCGACAGGCCCATCGCGGGGATGGAGATGAATAGCAGGATGTTCGACCCGACGCCGTAGCCGGCCAGCGTTACCGTGCCGAAACCCGCCACCAGGAACGACAGCAGCATCGGTCCAAGGCCGCGCGTCGCCAATTCGATCGAGCCGGGCAAACCCAAGAAGAACGCGCGCCTGATGTAGGCAGGATCAGGCCGAAAACCGCGCCACGAGAGCTGGATGCCATGGCGGCCGCGCAGGAAGATCGCCATCCCCAGCACCGCCGCAAGCCCCTGGGTCGCCAGCGTCGCCAGCGCGGCGCCCATCACGCCCTGCCCCGGCAGCGGTCCAAGGCCGAAGATGAAAAGGGGATCGAGCAGGAAATTCAGCACCACGGTTCCGAATACGATCATCAACGGCGTCCGGGTTTCGCCGACGCCGCGCATCAGCGCCTGAAACATGCCGTAGGCGAAGACGAAGATGATGCCGACAAAGGACACCCGCATGAAGCCGAGCGCGCCCGCGTAGACATCGGGCGCGACATCAAGCAATTCCAGCAACAGGGGCACCAGCGCATAACCCACCGCGCCGAGGACCACCGACGTGACCGCAACCATCATCATGGTTTGCGCCGCGACGTGATTGACCAGATCCTGCCGCCCTGCGCCCATGTATTGGGCCGACAGCGTCGCGCCGGCAATAGCGAGCCCCGCCCCCAGCGCGATCACCAGGAAGGTGACGGGAAAACTGATCGAAACCGCCGCCACTGCGGCCGCGCCCAATCTCCCGACCCAGAACGCGTCCGTCAACTGATAGCCGGTCTGCAGCAGATTGCCCATGATGATGGGGATCGAGAGCCGAATCAGCGCGGTGCCGATCGGTCCCTCCAGGAACAGTTTTTTTCTGTCGTACGGCATGTCGCGAGGGGTTCTCTCCGTTGGCGAGGAGTCGCACAAGTCGGGATGTCGGGGGTCTGTGTTACCGGGGTGGTGGCCCTTGGCCGTGGAGTCGCGCAGTTTCGTCAATCGACTATGACCAGGTCGCCGTATTTTCCGTCATTGCGAGGAGCGAAGCGACGAAGCAATCCAGCTTCCCGCTATGCCGCGCTATGGATTGCTTCGCGGAGCCTGTCATCGGGCGGCGCTGCGCGCCGACCCGTTGTCTCGCAATGACGACTCCAGCGTCTCACGCCTCGATCGCGTCCTTGATCTTCTTCCGCGTCAGCGGCAGATCGCGCAGGCGCTTTCCCGTCGCGTCGGCGATGGCGTTGGCGATCGAGGCGGCGGCCGGACCCTGCCCGGTTTCGCCGCTGCCGAGGAAGGGTTCTCCGGGCCGGTTGATGATGTGAACGATGATGCTGTCGGGCACCGCATCGAAGCGCAGGATCGGATAGGTCTGCCAGTCGATGCTCGTAATTCTCGTGTCATCGAAGGTGACGGCCTCATACAGCGTCCAGCTCATCGACTGCACGATGGCGCCCTCGATCTGATTGGTCAGCCCGTCCGGATTAACCACCTGCCCGCTGTCGACCGCCGCCACGGCGCGCACCAGCCGGGGACGGCCGGTTTCCCGGTTCACTTCCACTTCGCTGGCGATGGCGCAATAGGCCGCCAGATTCTTGTAGCGTGCGAAGGCAAATCCGTAGCCACGATTTGGCGGCGCCTTCTGCCCCTTCGCCCAGCCAAACCCTTGCGCCGCCTTTTCGATGACGTCGCGCCCGCGCGGATCCTCAAGGTGCTTCAGCCTGAACTCGACGGGATCGGAGCCGGCCAGGCCCGCCAGCTCATCCATGAAACTCTCGATCGAGAACACGTTGTGATAGGCGCCGAGCGCCCGCATCGCCGAAATCCGCACCGGCATGTCCGGAATGAAATGATGCACCACCTGCGCACTGGGGAATTTGTAGATCGGGATCGCGTTGCGGTCGCCGCCGCCTTCCGGCAGCGGAAGCGGCTTTGGCGGCGGCGGCGCGAAAGGGTTCGCCATGTGCTGCGCCGCCAGCATCGCGCCGGCCCCGCCCGGCCGCATCGAATGGGTGTTGCTCCAGACCTCGAAATGCCAGTCGGCGATGGCGCCGCTGTCGTCAAGCGACGCCTTCAGCTTCGTCACCATCGCCGGCCCGTAAGGTTCCCACGCGTGCTCCTGCTCGCGCATCCATTGAACGCGCACGGGTACGCCGGGCACCTCTCGCGCGATCAGCGCCGCATCGGCCGCGGCATCGTCGGCGCCATTATGGCCGTAGCAGCCGGATCCCTCGACATGACTGCAGCGGACGCTCGCCTGCGGCACGCGCAGCATTTCCGCGATGGCCTGCCGATCGGGATAGACGCCCTGCGTGTGCGTCCACACCGTCGTCATGCCGTCGCTCAATTGCGCCACCGCGCAGGACGGGCCGATCGAGCCGTGCGACTGATAGGGCCGCGTATAGGTGGCCTCGATCGTTTTCTGACCGCCCGCCGACGGATTGCCCGCCTGGAAGATCGTCTTGTCCTGCGACGGCAGACTGGTCAGCACGTGCAGCAAATCATCCTGCTTCGGCAGGCTCGGCGTCTCCTGCCATTTGGCCGCCGCCGACAACGCGGCCATCGCCTTGATCGCCTGGAATTCCTTTTTGGCGACGACGGCGAGGAAGTTTCCGTCACGGATGACCTTGACCACACCGGGCAGCTTTTCGACCGCCGAAGTGTCGCACGCCGTCAATTGCGCGCCGTAGCTCGGCGGACGCACCACGCGGGCATGCACCATGCCCGGCGGCCGCATGTCCTGCACATAGGCCGCGCCGCCCGTCACCTTGGCCGGGATATCGACGCGCGGGATGGGCTGGCCCATCACCTTGAAGGTCGCGGGATCCTTCAGTTTCGATGCCGGCTGCGCCGCCACATGCAGCATGTCGCCGGCGACCAGATCGCCATAGGCAAAGCGCTGTCCGTCCGGCGCGATCACGGCGCCGTTTTCGGTGCGGAAATTTTCCGCAGGAAGATCGAGCCGGCGCGCGGCTTCGGCCACGAGCAACGCGCGCACCTGGGCGGCGGCGTTCTGGATCGCGGTGCCGCTGTCCTGCATCGAGTGGCTGCCGGAAGTATAGCCTTCATTGGCGGTGCGGCCGGTATCGGCGGTGACCACCTTCAGCGAGCCAAAGGGAACGTCGAGCTCTTCGGCCGCGATCTGCTGGAACGCGGTTTTAAAACCTTGGCCGAGTTCGGCCTTGCCGGTGAAAGCCGTGATGGTGCCGTCGGCATCGATGCGGATCCAGGAATCCAGGAACGGTGTCGTCGCGAGGCTGCCCGGCGGTTTTGGCACGGCTGCCGGCGCGGCCTGATCCTGCGCGAAAGCATTTGACAGCGAGAAGCTGACGATCAGCGCGCCGCTTCCTGCGAGCACGCGGCGGCGGTCGATCATGACGGGGCCGTTCATTGTGCGCTCCTCTGGCCGGTCGAGGCGTCGGCGGTCTGCATCAGATGGGCGGCGCGGTGCACCGCGCGCAGGATCCGCATATGGGTGCCGCAGCGGCACAGATGCGGCGCCAACTCGGCGCGGATCTCGTCATCGGTCGGTTTTGCGTTCCGCTGCAGCAGCGCCTGCGCCCGCATCATCATGCCGGCGATGCAATAGCCGCATTGCGCCGCCTGCTCTTCCATGAACGCGCGCTGGATCGGCGCCGGGGTCTCGATCGTACCGAGCCCCTCGAGTGTCGTGATTGGCTTGCCCTCGACGAGCAAGAGCGGCGTTACGCAAGACAACACCGCCTTGCCGTCGACGATGACCGTGCAGGCCCCGCATTGGCCGAGACCGCAGCCGAATTTGGCGGCGTTGAACCCGAGATCGTCGCGCAGCACATAGAGCAGCGGTGTATCCGGCTCCGCATCGACCTGACGATCCCGACCATTGACCTTCAATGTTGTCATGGCTTGTCCCGCTGGCTTGCATCGGCCGGAGCGTTGTTTGCTCCCACCGAGGTCTGGAGAAACACGGTCTGGGTGCGGCGCGCGTCGGCAACGGTCTGTTCGACGCCGGCCCAGGCCGGCTGATTGCCAAAGCGCGCGCGCAGATAATTCAAGAGCGACGCAATCTGCGCGTCGCTCATGCTGTTCGCAAAGCCCGGCATGATCGGGCTGCGCTCGCCTTCGACGGGGCGCACGCCGGACAGCACGATATTGGCGGCGTTGCGGGGATCGGGGCTGGAAAGCGCGGTCGAGAGCGCGAGATTGACCTCGCCATAGGGCAGCGGCCGCTTGCTCTCGTGGCAGGTCGCGCAGGCCGCGGCATAGATCGCCGCGCCGGCCGTGTTTGGTTGCGACTCCGGCGCGGTGGACGACGAGGCGGGTGACTTGGCCTGCGCCAGCACTTGCTCCGCCCGGCGCTTGCGATCTTCCGCCGGGGCACCGAACACGCCGGCCATGTAGGTCGCGATGGCACGGACGTCGCTGTCCGGCACCTCGGAGAGATTGCCGACCACCTGAGCCATCGGCCCGCGCGCGGTGCCGTGATCGGGATCGAAGCCGTGGCGCAGATAGGCGTACAGCGCATCCGCAGTCCATGGCACCGGCGCCGGGGACTGCGCGTTGATCGCATAGGCGCTCCAATTGTCGGCCTCGCCGCCGGCAAATGACGCGCTGGCGCGCTCCGCTCCAAGCGCGTTGCGCGGGGTATGGCAGGCGCCGCAATGCGCCAGCCCCTCGACCAGATAGGCGCCGCGATTGAATTCCGCGCTCTGCGCCGGGTCGGGTCGGTAGGTGTCGCGGCGCAGGAACAACAATTTCCAGCCGGCGATCACGACGCGCTGGTCGAGCGGAAACGGCAGCTGGTTGGCGCGCGCGACCGCATGCACCGGCTGCCGGGTCATCAGAAACGCATAGAGCGCGCGGTCGTCCTCGTCGCTGACATGGGTGAAATGATCGTAGGGAAAGGTCGGATAGAGGTGCCGGCCGTCGCGGTCGACGCCCGAGCGCATGGCGCGGCGGAATGCGTCCTCCGGCCAGCGGCCGATGCCGGTGTCGGCATCAGGCGTGATGTTGGACGAGTAGATGGTGCCGAACGGCGTCGGCACCGGCAGCCCGCCGGCAAAATCCCTGCCGCCGCGCGTGGTATGACAGGTGTTGCAATTGCCGAGTGCCGCGAGCTCGCGGCCGCGCTTGACCAGCGCGGGATCGAAGGCTTGCGGCGAAGAAGGATCGGTCGCCGGCATGGCCGGCCGCCAGGCGATCGCGAACGCCGCGACCGCGCCGGCAACCACCAGCGCAGCCCCCACGCCTGCAAACACCCGTGCTTTCGACATTCGTCCCGGCAGCTTTTTATAGGCTGTTGCTAACACATCTCCGGCGGCCCAAGAGCCCCGATCACCAGCAGTTGACCTGCCGTTCAACGCTTTCCTCGCCCGAAGCGTTGCATGTCACCCCGGCAATTCGCATCCCAGCTGCTTGAGCGTGGCGTCCACCCATTTTCGGTCCATCGAGCCTCCCGCCTTGAGGTCGGCCAGAATCTTGTCCTCCGCCTTCTTCTTCGCTGCGGCGGCCTGATACACCTCCTCGACCTCGCCGAAGGGAATGCAAAGCACGCCGTCGCCGTCGCCGATGATGAGGTCGCCGGGCTCGATCACCATGCCGTCGAACGCGATGGCCTTGCCGATTTCTCCGGGACCCGATTTCAGCGGGCCGCGATGGGTCACCCCAGCCGCGTAGACCGGAAAGCTTAAGGCGCGCAGCGCATCGGAATCCCGGATCGAGCCATTGATCACGATTCCGGCCAGTCCGCGATTGATGGCGTAGCTGACCATGATCTCGCCGATGATCGAATTGGTGAGATCGCCGCCGGCATCGACCACGACCACGTCGCCCGGCGTGGCGATATCCAGCGCCTTGTGCACCATCAGATTGTCGCCCGGCCGGGTCTTCACCGTGAATGCTGGACCGGAGAGCACACCTTCGCCATGATACGGCCGCAACCGTGGCCCGCCGCCGGTCAGGCGCGACATGCAATCGCTGACATTGGCGACCGGCAGCGATCGAAACTTGCGCACGACTTCCGGGCTGACCCGGCGCTCGACCGCTTGTATTGAAAATCCGATCATCGAGGCTTCTCCATCCCTTTTTTGTTTCTGGTTTCAAACCGATGCGGCAAGTGCCAACATGGGACCCATCCCACGCAAGTAATCCGGCACCTTTTTATGGGCCAAGATGTTACAGGAGTGCCACACACACGGACAATATGGGTCCGTTCCTCCTACGTTCGAAAGAGTTGATGATGGGGATCCCGCGATGCACGCTAGATTCGGCGCGGGGTTGAGGTTGCATCAGTCGTGAAGGAGACCGACATGCCAGCCTACATCCAGCATCACGAAATCGAGCAATCTCAGATCGATAACGTCCCGGTCGTGTGTCCCGGTTGCGTAGGACTGATTCCCATGTATGTCAGGGAGGTAAACCCCCATTGGAGCATGGCGAAGATCGACTTCATCTATGCATGTTCCGATTGCGGCGCCGAGGTCAGGCAGACCATCACGCGGCCGGAGCGATCGCATTAATGCGGCGGCGGCCCGATTGCGCTAAAGGGGTGCTGAGGGCCGCCTAGCCAGACTTGCCGGCGAGACTTGCCGACCGATCATTAAAGCGCAGATAGCTGCCGTGCGGGCAGTTCCCAACGAACCAACGAAATTTCTGTGTCCGCTCTCTAATGCGAGGTGGCTTGCGACTCGGCCTGGTCGAGATTGCATTCCCTGAAGTGATACGCGATCTCGTCGAGCGCGCGCTGCTCCCACTCTTCGGCCTGCGCCAGCCAGAAGATCTTGCGCTCGGAATCCAGCATGGCGCGCTCCCGGCACATCAATTCCTGGCCGCGAATTTCCACCAGCTTCTTCATGAACTCCACTCCCTCGGTGTGAAGCCAAATTCCTGCGTAAAGGCCAAGTTGCCTTTCAATTTTAGCAGAGTCGGGGCGAGAGTCTCTCAATTTGCTGTGTGGGAAATGTTGATTGGCTGGCATATCTCGCGGCGCAGCACGGCAAACCAAGCACTTAGCGAGCGCTCACCACAGCGATTGCCGCGCCCGCTCCGGCCATTCCTTGTCGTAGGCCTCGCCGCCGACCCGATTCTCGGTCATGTCGGCGAGGATCTGGCCGGGCGTCGGCAGGGTTTTCGGGTCAACCCGCTTGTCGGGATTCCACAGGTCCGAGCGCACGATGGCGCGCGCACACTGGAAATAGACTTCCTCCACCGTCATGACGATCACCGTGCGCGGCGCCTTGCCGTCCATCCGGAACGACGCCAGCAAATCCGCATCCGCAGACACTTGGGCGCGGCCGTTGACGCGCAGCGTGGAGCCGGAGCCCGGAATCAGAAACAGCAACGCAACGCGCGGATCCCTCACGATGTTGCGCAGCGAATCGACGCGGTTGTTGCCGCGGCGATCCGGCATCATCAATGTCTTTTCATCGTGGATCCGAACGAAGCCGGGCAGATCGCCGCGCGGCGAGCAATCCAGTCCCTCCGGTCCGCAGGTTGCCAGTGCCGCGAAGGGCGACTTGTCGATCAGCACGCGATATGGCGGGGTGATGCGGTTGGCGACCTTGACGGTGGAGGCCTCGCCCGGCTGGCCGTAAATCGCCTCGAGCTGTTCGATGGTCGCAATGACCGGCATCGCCGTTCTCCCAATATGTCCTTTGGGCGTATCAACTGCCCCTGATGATCCGCAGCAACTCCTGCGCATGCGTTTCGGCGTTGCCGACATTATGGATGGTCGTGTCGGGCACCGCCGCGGCACCATCGACGGCGCGGCCGAGCCGGTCCGCGATTGGACCGTCGCTGCCGCGCGCCCGGGCCGCGAGACGCTGCTTAAGGATCTCGGGCGGCGCCGTGATCGAAACCACCACGACGTCAGCATAGGCGCGGCGCATCGGCTCGATCACGGTGCGCGATATGTTGGCAACCACCGTGCGGCCCGCGCGGAGTTCGTGATCGATCGCGCGCGGCAAGGCGTAGCCGTGGCCATGCGCCTCCCAATACACGACGAACTCGCCGTTGTCGCGCGCCTGCCGGAAGGCTTCAAAGCTCACCTGCGCGTTGTCTTCGAAGGCCGTGGCCTCCCGCGTCACCACCCGTCGGGGAAAGACGATGTTGGCGTCGCCGGCGCAGGCCGCGCGCGCAAGATTGATCAGCGTGTCCTTGCCGGCGCCGCTCGGGCCGACCACCAGCACGAGGCGGCCCGGCCCGATCGCGGCGGGATTGACATCTGATATGGCGGGGGTTTCGCTCACGCCACGCGGCGTCCCTCGCGCCAGACGCTGCGCACCACGGGGCAATCGCGCGCAACATGGACGCGGATCAGATCGGCGCGCTTGCCGGGAACGATCTCGCCGCGGTCGGCGAGACCGACCGCCTCGGCAGGTGTTTTGGTCACGGTGCGAATGGCGGAGGCCAGATCGATGTCGGGCACGCGCTGCGGCAATTGCAGCGCCGCCATCAACAGGCTCGACGGAATGTAGTCGGACGACAGGATATCCAGCAATCCCTCGCGGGCGAGATCGACGGCGGCGATGTTGCCGGAATGCGAACCGCCGCGCACGACGTTCGGCGCGCCCATCAGGATGCCGATGCCGGCCTGGTGCAGGCCGCGCGCGGCCTCGATGGTGGTCGGAAACTCCGCCACCGACACCCGGTCGCGAACCGCATCGGCGACGTTCTCATCCGTGGTGTCGTCGTGGCTGGCGAGCGGAATCTCGTATTGATGCGCCAGCGCCACGATCTCGCGCATGTTGGTGGCGGCATGGGCCTTCTGATAGGCAAAGCGCCGTTCGAACAGCACGTCGAGTTCGGCGTCGGTCATGCCGGCCCCCTTGCCGCGGTAATAATCCCGCAGCTTGCCCTCGTCGCGGAACTGGCGCTGCCCCGGGGTGTGGTCCATCAGCGACATCAGCCGCACGTCGGGACGCCCAATTAGTTCCTTCGCTTCCTCGACCACGCTCGGCATCGGAATCTCGCAGCGCAGATGCAGGAAATGATCCGATCGCAGCAGATTGGCCTCGCGCGCCGATGCGATCGCTTCGGCCAGCACCCCTGCTCTTCCGTCGACCTCCTCGGCGCCGTCCTCGCGCCAGACCCTTAAAGAGTCCAGCACCGTGGTGATGCCCGAGGTCGCCAGCTGCCCGTCATAGGAGACCACGGCGGCGATCGGATCCCAGAACACTTTTGGCCGCGGCACGTAGTGCGCTTCGAGGTGATCGGTGTGCAGCTCGATCAGGCCGGGCATGATCAGGTCGCCGCCGGCATCCTCGGCCCCAGCGGGCGCCTTGCCTTCGCCGAATTCGGCGATGCGGCCATCCGCCATCGCGATCCAGCCGCGCTCGATCACGCCATCCGCCAGAACGATCCTGGCATTGCCAAGCACGGTCTCGTTCCCAGTCGAAGTCATCTCAAACACTTCCCTATGCCGCTGCGGCAAACGATGTCACGTCAACAATCCGGTCGGCGATCAGATGGCGGATCTCGTCGTCATGGACGATCGCCACCATGGCGACGCCGGCGCGTTTCTTTTCGCCGATCAACTCTACCACGACAGCCCGGTTGGCGGCATCGAGCGAGGCGGTCGGCTCGTCCAGCAGCAGGATCGGCAGGTCCGAAATGAAGCCGCGCGCGATGTTGACGCGCTGCTGCTCGCCGCCGGAAAAGGTCGAGGGCGGCAATGCCCATAGCCGCTCGGGAATATTGAGACGGCGCAGCAGCGAGCCTGCCCGTTCGCGCGCCTCGGCCCGCGCCACCTCGCCCGCGATCAGCGGCTCGGCGACGACGTCGATGGTGGCAACCCGCGGCACCGCGCGCAAAAATTGACTGACATAGCCGATGGTCGCGCGCCGCACGCTGAGCACCTGACGCGGCTCGGCCGCGGCGAGGTCGATCACATTGCCTTCGTGGCGAATCCCGATCCGGCCGCCGTCGCAGCGGTAATTGCCGAAGATCATTTTCAGGATCGAGGATTTGCCGGCCCCTGAAGGACCGGACAGCACCACGCATTCCCCTCGCACGACCCGGAACGAGACGCCGCGCACCACCGGCAGTTCCACCCCGCCCTGCAGATGCATGACGAAGGTCTTTTCGGCGTTTTCGATCTCGATCATCGCAGTCATTGGTTCAACTCATGCCGGCAGAATCGACGAAACAAGCAATTGGGTATAGGGCTCGCGGGGATCGTCGAGCACCTGATCGGTCAGCCCGGTCTCGATGACGCAGCCGCCCTTCATGACCATCACCCGGTGCGACAACAGCCGCGCCACCGCAAGATCATGGGTGACGACGATGGCGGCGAGGCCGAGTTCGCTGACGAGATTGCGCAGGAGATCCAGGAGCCGCGCCTGCACCGAGACGTCGAGCCCGCCGGTCGGCTCGTCCATGAACACCAGCCGCGGCTCGGTGACGAGATTGCGCGCGATCTGCAGCCGCTGCCGCATGCCGCCGGAATAGGTACGCGGCGCATCGTCGATACGGCCGACATCGATCTCGACCCGCTCCAGCCAGGACGACGCGGTGTCCCTGATCCGGCCGTAGTGATTCCAGCCCACCGCCATCAGCCGCTCGCCGACATTGGCGCCGGCCGACACCGCCATCCGCAGGCCCTGCGCAGGATCCTGGTGCACATAGCCCCAGTCGGTGCGGAACAAGAACCGCCGCTCGGCTTCGCCGAGGGCGGCAAGATCGCGCAACACGCCGTCGCGCATCCGGTATGACACGTTTCCCGCGCTCGGCGCGAGCTGCGCCGACAGCAGCTGCAGCAGCGTGGTCTTGCCCGATCCGGACTCGCCGACGATAGCCAGCACTTCGCCGGGATAGAGCGCAAAGGACACGTCGCGGCAGGCCGTCAGCCGGCCGTAGTTCTTGCCCAAATGATCCGCCACCAACAGCGGCCGGTCGTTCTCATACTCCGCCATGCGCGCCCTCCTTGTGCGGAGCCGCGCTCTCGGTGCCGCGATGGCCTTGTCCCTGCCGGGTCTCGCAGTAATCGGTGTCGGAGCAGACGAACATCCGGCCGCCCCGGTCGTCGGTGACGATTTCGTCGAGATAGGAATCCTCCGCCCCGCACAGCGCGCAGGGCGCATCGAACCGGTAGCGCGTGAACGGATGATCCTCGAAGTCGAGCGACTGAACTTTTGTGTGCGGCGGGATCGCATAGATACGCTTCTCGCGGCCGGCGCCGAACAATTGCAGCGCGGGACAATCGTCCATCTTCGGGTTGTCGAATTTTGGCGTCGGCGAGGGGTCCATCACGTAGCGGGCATTCACCTTCACCGGGTAGGCATAGGAGGTCGCGATGTGGCCGAAGCGCGCGATGTCCTCATAGAGCTTGACGTGCATCAGCCCGTATTCGGCCAGCGCATGCATGCGCCGTGTTTCGGTCTCGCGCGGTTCGAGGAAGCGCAGCGGCTCGGGGATCGGCACCTGATAGACCAGCACCTGGCCGGCATGCAGCGGCGCCTCGGGAATCCGGTGCCGGGTCTGGATCACGGTCGCATCCGCCGTCGAGGTCGTGGTTGCGACGCCGGCGGTCCTGGAGAAGAATTTGCGGATCGAGATTGCGTTGGTGGTGTCGTCGGAGCCCTGATCGATCACCTTGAGCACATCGGAAGGACCGAGGATCGCCGCCGTCACCTGCACGCCGCCGGTACCCCAGCCATAGGGCATCGGCATTTCGCGGCTGGCGAACGGCACCTGATAACCGGGGATCGCGATCGCCTTCAGGATGGCGCGGCGGATCATCCGCTTGGTCTGCTCGTCGAGATAGGCGAAATTATACGTCGGCGCGTTCATTCCGCGGCCTCCTGCAGGTCTGGCAGGCTGTCGGCCTGTTCGAATTCCTCGCGCAATTTGCGCAACAGGCCGAGCTCGGACTGGAAGTCGACGTAATGCGGCAGCTTGAGATGTTCGACGAAACCGGTCGCCTGCACATTGTCGGAATGCGACATCACGAATTCCTCATCCTGCGCGGGCGCCAAAACTTCCTCGCCGAGCTCGCGGGCGCGAAGCGCGCGGTCGACCAGCGCCATCGACATGGTCTTGCGCTCGCTCTGCCCGAAGGCGAGCCCATAGCCGCGGGTGAAGCACGGCGCTTCCGTGGCCGAGCCCTTGAACTGGTTGACCATCTGGCATTCGGTCAGCGTAATGGTGCCGAGCGGCACGGCGAAGCCGACCTCTTCGGCGAAAAATTCCACCTCGACCTCACCGAAGCGGATTTCGCCGGCGAAGGGATGGTTGCGGCCATAGCCGCGCTGCGACGAATAACCCAGCGTCAGCAAAAAGCCCTCGTCGGCGCGCGCCAGATTCTGCAGCCGCAGATCGCGGTCGGCGGGGAAGCTCAGCGGCTCGCGCGTGAGGTCGCCGACCGGCGCTTGCGCTTCGGCCTGCGGCGAAGGCTCGATCAGGCCGTCGCGGCCGAGAATGTCGGTGACGCGCGGCATCGCTGCATCCGGCGCGTCGGCCGTCGCCGGCAATTCCGGCACAAACCCTTCGGCCAGTTGCGGGTCCAGCAGCCGATGGGTGTAATCGAAGGTCGGGCCCAAGATCTGGCCGCCCGGAATGTCCTTGAAGGTCGAGGAAATCCGTCGGCGCACGGTCATCTCGCCGGTATCGACCGGCTCGGTGGCGCCGAAGCGCGGCAGCGTGGCGCGGAACGCCCGCACCAGGAAGATCGCCTCGATCATGTCGCCCCGCGCCTGCTTGATCGCGAGCGCGGCGAGTTCGCGGTCGTACAGCGAGCCTTCGCTCATCACGCGGTCGACGCCAAGCGAGAGCTGTCCGGAGATCTGATCGAGCGTTACCTCGGGGACGCCGCGATCGCCGCGGCGCTCATGCGCCAGCAGCCGATGGGCGTTCTCGATGGCGCGCTCGCCTCCCTTGACGGCGACATACATGTCTCAATCTCCCTTCGCGGCGACCCGCGTGGTGCGCGGTATCGCGACAATGGCATCGTCAGCCACCAGCACGACATCGATGCCGCGCGGAAACAGCGCGGCATTGATGGCGAGCCGCTCGAACAGGTCGGCAGGCTCGATCGCGGCCTGCAGCATGGCCGAGCCATCGATACCGGGGCCGCGCAGTTCGAAGCGCGCGCCCTCGGTCAAACTCCCGACCTGCAGGATCAGCGTGGTCGAACGGTCCGGATATTCATTGCTACCGAAGGCAAAGCGATCCAGCGCCGGCAGCGCGCTGGCGTCGCCGATCAGCGCAAAACTGCAGATCGAGCAATCCGCGATGACGGGCGCGCCGGTGTGGAATTTCAGCCATTTTGTCACATCGGCCGTCTCTGACATCGCGGCGTCGAGCCAGACCGGCGTGTCGTGGTCGAACAGGGTCAGCGCAATGGCGGCCGCGCCGCGCATCAGCGGCGAAGGCGCGCCGGTGGCAACCGCAATCCGCTGCATGCTCCCGGGGCGCGCCATCGCATCCATCACGGAGCGGAACGTCGACTGCGCCGACAGCACCTTGTCGGCAAAGCCCGCGGGAAGTTCGGCAATCGTCGTCATCGCTTCAGCCTTCCCCGCGCACCAGCGTGTAGAAATCGACCCGCGTCGCCGCGGTCTGTCGCGCCTTCCGCTGCCGTTCGGCTGTCATGGCCGCGCGCAAGGGCGACAGCACCTTTGCTTCAAGGATTTCCGAAAATGCGTTCGACTGCACCAGCGCGTCGCACAGCGCGATCATCCGCGCCTTCTGCCGGTCGCGGCCGAGCGTGTAGCCAAAACCCACCTCGCCGGTCGCAAGCCGCACCGCCGCGCGCGACACCGTGGCCTCGCCGAGATTGAACGGCGCGCCGTCGCCGCCGATGCGGCCGCGCACCATGACGAGGCCGTTCTCCGGCTCGCGCAGATCCTCGTAAGGAGGCACGGCGACGCCGCCGAGGTGGCCGGCGATGTCGGCAGCATCCGAATGCGCCAGTACTGCCATCGCCGCCTGGCGCTGACTTTGTTTGCCGATTTCGCCGCCCGCCGCCATATCCGTTTTCCCGAATTCGGTTCTTGCCGGAATCAAGTTGTCTATGATATTAGACAACTTGATAGCGGCGCGCCATGACTGTTTCGTGACAAGGGAATGATTTTTCCGATGCCCCTCCCCGGCTTCCCATGAGCATGCAGGACGCAGCCTCCGGCGTGGCGCTGTGGCGGCAGGTTGCCGACGGCATCGAGCGCGGCATTGCCGATGGCAGCTTTGCCGCCGGCGAAAAGCTGCCGGGCGAAACCGAGATCGCCGAAACCTATCGCGTCAACCGCCACACCGTGCGGCGGGCGCTGGCGACGCTGGCCGAGCGCGGCCTGGTGCGCGCCGAACGCGGCAGCGGAACCTATGTTGAGGCCGCGAAGATCGCCTATCCCCTGCGCTCGCGCACGCGGTTTTCGGAAATCGTCGGCGCCGGCGGCCGCGAGCCGGACGGCCGCCTGATCGGCGCCTCCGGGGAACTCGCAAGCCGCAAACTGGCGCGGCTGCTGGGTTTAAAGACCGGCGCACCGCTGATCCGGCTCGAAGTGCTGCGACTGGCCGATCGCACGCCGATCTGCGTCAGCACCATCTGGCTCGGCGCGGAGCGCTTTCCCGAAGCGGCGCGGGTCTATGAACGGATGCGCTCGATGACGAAACTGCTGGCGCATTACGGCATCCGCGACTACCGCCGGGCCTCGACGCGCATCACGGCATCGATCGCGGACGCCACCGATGCGGCGCGGCTCGACCTTGCGCTGGGCCGTCCCGTGCTGGTGGTCGACAGCACCGACGTCGATGCCGATGGAACCCCGCTCGCCACCAAGCGCTCGCGCTTTGCGGCCGAGCGGGTCGAGTTCCTGGTGGAGAACGGCTGATTGCGTCTTAGACGATCGCGGGGCGGCCGATGATGGCAAAGCGAAGTTTTCCCGAGATCCAGTCGATGACCGCGACCGTCACCAGGATCATGATGACGGCGAACGCGACCTGATCGAAATCATAGGTCCTGATCTGCTCGGAGAGCTGCAGGCCGATGCCGCCGGCGCCCACGATGCCGATAATGGTCGCCGATCGCACGTTGGATTCGAAGAAATAGAGGATCTGCCCCGCGATGATCGGCAGCACCTGCGGCAACAGACCGAAACGCACGGCGAGTAATCCCGTTCCGCCGCTCGCCAGCACCGATTCCCGCGCGCGCTCCTCGGTGGACTCGATCGCTTCCGAAAACAGCTTGCCGAGCGCGCCGGTATCGGAGACCGCGATCGCGAGAATTCCCGCGAACGGACCGAGGCCGACGACCCCAACGAAGACCAGCGCCCAGATCAAGGCGTCGATGCCGCGGATGGTGTCCAGGCAGCGGCGGATGGCGAAGCGAAAGACGCCGTGAGGCGAGGTGTTCCTGGCGGCGAGAAAGCCGATCGGAAACGCCGCGACGGTCGCGATCAGCGTCCCGAGGAAGGCGATGGCAAGCGTCTCGCCCATCGCCTTGAGCAACAGGTCGAGGTGACCGCCGCTCGACGGCGGAAACATCAGTGCGACGAATTTTCCAAGAGAAGCCAGGCCCGGCCCGATCTGGCTGAACGGAATCTCAAGCCACCACACCGCAAAGACCGTCAAGCCGGCGACGCCGAACGACGCGGCCAGCGCGGAGGCGCGCCGGGCCGGCGAGCCGTCGAACAGGCGGCGGTGGCGGTCAAGCACCGCGCTTGCTTCAACGGCGTGCATGATGGGGCGCGCGCTCATCGGCCGGTATCCCGACCGGACAGCCGGTGCCGGATCCGCTCGGTGACGAGATCGATGATCGCAACGGAGACGATGATCATCAAGAGGATGGCGCTGACGTCGGTGTAGTAGAATTTCCGGATCGCCACGAAGAGATCCTGCCCGATCCCGCCGGCTCCCACCATGCCGACCACCGAGCCCGACCGCACATTGATCTCGAACCGCAGCAGGCTGTAGCTCGCGAAGACGGACATCACCTGCGGCAGCGCACCGAATCGCACCATCTCGATGAACCGGCTGCCGGTAGAGCGGACCCCCTCGACCGGCCGCATGTCGATGTTTTCGATGGCTTCGGTGAAGAGCTTGCCGAGCGTTCCAAAGCTGTGAATGGCGATCGCGAGGATTCCGGCAAGCGGGCCGAGGCCGAAGGCACTGACGAACATCAGCGCGAACACCAGATCGGGCACGGTGCGGCAGAATTCGAAGATACGCTTGATGCTCCATCGCAGCACGTTGCCGGGCGCGAGGTTGGCGGCGGCAAAGAAGGCGAACATGAACGCGCCGCCGGCGCCGATCAACGTGCCGAGATAGGCGATCAGGACCGTATCGAGCAGCAGCTTCAGCCAGCCCGCGATGTTCCAGTACCAGTCGGCGACATCGGCGCCGAAATTCGCATAGGTGAGCTTGGGAACGATCCGGCCGAAATAGCTGGTGAAGTTCGATATGTTCTGGAAGAGATTGTTGAGATCGACCTCGCCGAAGCGCCCGGCGATGACGATCAGGATCGCAAGGACCGCGAGCACCAGCAGCGATTGCCGGCGGCGGCGTGCGACTGCGCGCTGGTAATCGGCGAGCAGGACCTCCAGGCGCGCCGGCGGTACGCTCAGGATGCTGGAGGTCATGACGTTCTGTGTTGTCGATCAGGAGGACGGGAGCGGCGAAGGATCGCCGCTCCCGGCTTGGCTCAGGAGCGCTTTTTGCGCATGTCGTTGACGAACTGGATCATGTCCACGGTGTTCTCGTAATCCTTGTGGGTCACCGCGACGAACTCCTTGTCCTTGCCGTCGGACAGCCGGTCGAACGCGGCCTTGTCCTTGGTGGGCGCTTCCATGAAGGCCTTGACGATGGCCTGCTTGAGGTCAGCGGGGAGATCCGAGAGATACGCATAGGGCGAGCCGGCCAGCAGCCCGGACTTGAAGACGACCCGGAAATCTTCCTTCTTGGCCATTCCCTTCGCGACCATGCGCGTCAGGTTGGAATCGGTGTCCGAGTTCCACCAGTCGGCGGCGCAATCCACCGTGCCCTTGTCGAGCGCGATCACGCCGTTCTCGTGGCTGCCGGTGATGATCGACTTGCCGAAGAAGGCGTCGGCATCGATGCCGGCCTTGTGGAGGAAGAAGCGCGGCGCGTTGTAGCCGGAAGTCGAATTCGGATCGACGAAGCCGATGGTCTTGCCCTTGAGATCCTTGATGTCCTTGTAGGGGCTGTCGGCCTTGACGTAGATCACCGAGTAGTAACCCACCGTGCCGTCATTGTTTCGGCTGGTAACGAAGGGTTCGGTCTTGACGCCGGTCATATAGGCCGTCGAGTAGGAGGCCGGGCCGTAATAGGCGATCTGGATGTTGCCAGCGCGCTGGCCCTCGATGACGGCGGCGTAGTCATTGGCGATCCGCAGCTTGACGGGAACGCCGAGTTCCTTCGAGAGATAGGTCATGAAGGGGGCGTAGCGGTCGTTGACGCCCGAGGCGTTTTCAGCCGGCACCACCGCGAAGGTCAGCTCCTTGTATTTCGCCTTCCAGTCGTCGGCGTGGGCCGCGCCCGCGGTAAAGGCCAGCGCCATCGCGCTGGCGGATAGAAAATGGCGGCGGTTCAACATAGGTCTTCTCCTGTTGGGTGGGGTGAGGCAGTTTCTTGTCGGGCGACACCCGAACATTGTCGCGAATTCGAGCAGCGGTTACGCGATCGCGGCTACGCCCAGTATTGGATCCTCGACGGCGATGCCGTTCGGCCGCGCCGGCGCGTTGCTCCTGGCTTCGGAGTCGAGGCCATAGAGACGCTTCGCCTCGGATTCCGTGAGCTGTTCCGGCGTGCCGTCGAACACCACCCGCCCCGCGGCCATGCCGATCAGCCGGCCGCAATAGCCGCGCGCCAGTTCGAGCGAATGCAGGTTGCAGATCACGGTGATGCCGAAATCGCGGTTGATGCGCTGGAGCGCGTCCATCACCACCTTGGTGTTGTGCGGATCGAGCGAGGCGATCGGCTCGTCCGCCAGAATGATGTCCGGCTCCTGCACCAGGGCGCGGGCGATGGCCACGCGCTGCTGCTGGCCGCCGGAAAGCTGGTCCGCGCGCTGCACCGCCAGCGAAGCAATCTCGAACTGTTCGAGCGCCGCCAGCGCGATCGCCTTGTCGGCGTCCGGCCATAGTTTCAATAGCGCCCGCACCGGGGAAACGGTCGCCAGCCGCCCCATCAGCACATTGGTGAGCACATCGAGACGGCCGATCAGGTTGAACTGCTGGAACACCATGGCCGAACGGGCGCGCCATTTTCGCAAGTCGCGGCCCCGCAACGCCGTGACATCGACGCCGTCGTAAACGATTCGCCCAGAAGTCGGCTCCGCCAAGCGATTGATCATGCGCAGCAAGGTCGACTTGCCGGCGCCGGAGCGGCCAATCACCCCGATGAAACTGCCGGGCGCAACCGAGAATGACGCATTGTCGACCGCTGTCTTTGTGCCAAAGCGGCACGTCAGCCCTTCCACCACCAGCATGCAGCGCTCTCAGCTCGTTGTTTGGGCATGTCTTCGAGCAAGCGCATCGCGCTCGTCTCAGGGAAAAGTTCCGCTTTTCCGGACCATGCTTCAGCTGGCACTATCGCTAACGTCTGGATTCAACAGTTATGTGACAGTCGCGCTGCGGTGCGGCAATCATCCACACCCGCGCGCAACGTCATGCGTTCGTCATGACACCGTCATCAAGCCCACCGATGACGTGCAGCCTTGACACTAATTGCTCATGAGAAGCCCACATGGCCGGCAAGATACTTTCAGTCGATCCGACGGTGGACCCGAGCGCGAAACTGCACGACGTCAAGCTCGGCGCCAATTGCGAAGTCGGCGCGCGGACGATCCTGCAGGAAGTGACGATGGACGATTATTCCTACGTCGTGAACGACGCGCAGATCACCTATACGACGATCGGAAAGTTCTGCTCGATCGCGGCGATGACGCGGATCAACCCCGGCAATCACCCGATGCACCGCGCAACGCAGGCGCATTTCACCTATCGCGCCAGCGCGTATTTTCCGGAAGAACGCGACGAGGCGGAGTTCTTCGAATGGCGGCGCTCCCACCGCGTCCATATCGGCCATGACGTCTGGATCGGGCACGGCGCCATCGTGCTGCCGGGCCGCGGCATCGGGACCGGCGCGGTGGTCGCCGCCGGCGCCGTCGTCACCAAGGACGTTCCGGCCTACACCATCGTCGCCGGCAATCCGGCGCGGACGATCCGGCGCCGATTTCCAGAAAGCGTGACCAACCGGCTGGCCGAGCTGTCGTGGTGGGATTGGGACCACGAGGCCCTGCGCAGGGCGCTGCCCGATTTCCGCAAGCTCGCGGTCGAGGACTTTCTCGCAAAATACGAGGCCGCGGCCAGCGTCAGCCGGTCGCCCGCCCCGAAACGAAGTGCGGCATCATGACGGATATTCTGATCCAAGGCGGCGAGGCGCTGCTCGGCGGCGAATTCCTCGAAACCTCGCTGCGGATCGAGGAGAGCGAGATCGGCGCAGTCGGTTCTCGCCATGGCCGTGCCGCATTGGGCCTCGACGCCGGCGGGCTGAAGGTGCTGCCCGGAATCATCGACCTGCATGGCGATGCCTTCGAGCGGCAGATGATGCCGCGCCCCGGCGTCGATTTCCCCACCGACGTGGCGCTGGCCGACAGCGACCGGCAGGCGATCGGCAACGGCATCACGACCGTGTTTCACGCCACGACCTGGTCGTGGGAACCGGGCCTGCGCAGCGCCGACAATGCGCGGCTGCTGCTCGAGGCGATCGAAGCCATGCGGCCGCAACTCGCCGCCGATACCCGCTTCCATTTGCGCCAGGAGACCTACAATCTCGATGCCGAGGCCGAAATCGGCCAGTGGCTGTCCGACGGACGCATCGACCTGTTCGCCTTCAACGACCACATGGATTCGACGGTCGCCAATCTTGCAAAGCCGCAAAAGCGAAGCCGCATGGTGGAGCGCACCGGGCTCGCCAATGAGGCGTTCGACGCGCTGGTGGCGCGCGTCGTCGCCCGCGCCCCCGAGGTCCCCACCTCGATCGCGCGGCTGGCGGAAGCGGCCCGCAACGCCAACGTACGGATGCTGTCGCACGACGACGATACCCCTGCCATGCGCGAGGCCTTTCGCGGCATGGGGGTGAAGATCGCCGAATTCCCGGTCAACGAGGAAACCGCGCGCGCCGCGGCGGAAGCCGGCGACGCCATCGTGTTCGGCGCGCCGAATGTCGTGCGCGGCGGCAGCCATACCGGATGGACCCGGGCTTCCGACATGATCGCCAAGGGCCTGTGCTCGGTGCTGGCCTCCGACTATTATTATCCGGCGCAGCTGCTCGCCGCCTTCCGCCTCGCCGCCGATGGCGTGCTGCCGCTGGCCCGCGCCTGGGACCTGATTTCGGCGGGTCCGGCGCAGGCCGCCGGGCTTTCCGACCGGGGCGTGCTGGCGGAGGGCTATCGCGCCGATATCATCCTGGTCGACGACGAAGTGCCGCTGCGGCCGCGCATCGTCGCCGTCATCGCCGCGGGGCGCCTGGTCCACCTGACCGATGCGAGCCGGCTGATCCTATCATCGTCCGCGCGGCGCGAGGCGGTTGCAGCCGCGTGAGGCGGCTTTATGCTGGCGCCATGGCTTCTTCCTTTCCCCGTTATGCAATCTATTACGTGGCCCCGCGCGGCAGCGATCTCGATCGCTTCGGTGCTTCATTGCTGGGCTATGACGCCTTCAGCGGCAGCGATGTGCCCTTTCCGGACGGCATTCCACATTCGGTGCCGGATTGGCGCGAGGTGACGCGCGACCCCCGAAAATACGGCTTCCATGCCACGCTGAAAGCGCCGCTGGCGCTGGCATCGGGCAAGACCGAAGCCGAACTGCTCGCCGCGTGCGAAAGCTTTGCCGGCACGCCTCGGGCGATCCCGGCGATCCGGCCGGTCGTCGATTCCATCAGCGGTTTTCTCGCGGTCGTGCCCGGCGAGCCATCGGCCGAACTAACGCGGTTTGCCGCGGATTGCGTGCGCGAATTCGATTGCTTCCGTGCGCCGCTCACGCCGGAGGATCGGGCACGGCGCAACCCCGCCGCCCTGACGCCGAGGCAATGTGCGTACCTCGACCGCTTTGGATATCCCTACGTGCTGGAGGACTTCCGCTTCCACATGACGCTGACGGGACGGCTCGACGCCGAACGGCGGCGGCCGGTCCTGGCGATGCTGCGCGATCGCTTTTCGACGCTCGGCCTGCAAACGCTTGATATCGACAGGATCGCGGTATGCCGTCAGGACGCGGCCGATTCCCGATTCCGCGTCCTTGGTCAGTTCGTCCTGGCGCAGACCCGCGGCTAGCGGCCGCACCTCAGCAACCGCGGCAGATGTTCAGTTCCTTGTCGAGCCGTTCATCCAGCTTCTGCTGCTGGGCGTCATAGGTCGACAATTGCTGCTGCTCGGCCTGGTTCGCCGGTGAGGACGGCGAAAACTGCTGGGCACGGGGCTGCAAATGGCCGACCGGCGCGTTGCCATAGACGGTCAATCCGGGCGCTGCATTGGCGACAGTGCCCGAAACCAGCGCGCCACCGAGGATCGTTACGATAAGAAGAGTCTTGTACATGGGTTTGCTCCGCCAAGATCAGAGTGGCGGGCGCTCGCAATGATGCGCATCTCGCCATCGTCGTGCATTCGATCAGCGCAGTATAAATCGGGTGCGATGGGCGGCCATTAAATACGCTCTTACTGTTTTGTGCCGCGCCGTCACGCGGGTTTGAAAACAGCGCGCCGCTCTGGATTTTTTCGTAATCGCACGGCAAGATCGCGCTCGTCATTCAGATCCGCTGGCTGTCGGGACAGACGATGTCGACGCGGCCACCGGGACCTGCGTGAATGACCAGCCGAAAACCGTGCAGCCTGACGATGGCCGCCACCAGGTTCAGGCCGAGCCCCACACCCGGTGTGTTCCTGATCTTGTCGGAGCGGTAGAAGCGCCGCAGCACGGCCTCGCGCTCCTGTTCGCCGATGCCGCAGCCGCTATCCGTCACGCTTACGACGATCTCCTTGTCGCTGCGCAACAGCTCGATGCTCACCTTGCCGCCTTCCGGCGTGAACTTGATGGCGTTGTCGACGAGGTTGGCGACCGCCTCGAACAGGAGGTCGCGGTCGCCGCGCACGCTGAGCCGGTGGCTCGCCTCGACCCGCAAGGCGATATTCTTGTTCTCGGCAATCGGCTCGTAGAGGTCGCAGACCTCGCGCAGCATCTCCTGCAGCGCCACGCTGCCGAAACCCGCCGAACGCCGGCTGTTTTCGATCTCGGCCAGCCGCAATAGCGCCGTGATGATCGAAAGCGACTGATCGATGCCCGCGATCGCCTTGTCGGCGACGGCCTGAAGCTGCTCCAGGCTGGTCGCGTTGGTCCGCCCGCGCTCGAGCGCGAGCCGCGCCCGCGTCAGCGGCGTGCGCAGATCATGGGCGATGTCGTTGCCGACGCCTTCGAGCGCATGGATCATCGTCTCCATTTCGTCGAGCATGCCGTTGACGATGACCGCGAGCCTGGAAAACGGCTCGTCGACATTGCGATACGGCAGCCGCTCGCGCAGATCGCCGGCGATGATGCGCTGGACCCGCTGGTTGACCTCCTCGACGCGCTTCTGGGCGCGCATGCTCAGCCATGCGCCGGCCAGCAGGCAAAGCAGAAAGGCGGGCAACAGGCCGAGCGCCAGCGCCTGGCCGACGACGTGGGAGATCTCGCGCGCCTCGTCGACTTCCCGGCCGATCACCAGCGCGTCGCCATTGGGCATGCGCCGGGCGATCGCGCGGATCACGCGCGGATCCTGACCGGACGGAAGCGTCCTGACGATATGCACACTCCGGACGACATCGTTCATCCTGAGTTCGGGCGGAATCCGTTCGAGATTGCCTGCGATCCTCTGCCCCCCGGCATCGAACAGCGCGGCATATTGAACGCCGCGGGAATCCTCTCCCAGATGCTGGCCGATGGCGTCGGTCCGGCGATCGGCGGGCAGCGCCGCAATGAACTCGAGTTGCCTCGTGATCATGTTGTCGGACCGCGCGATGAGATAATCGTCGGTCTTCCAGTAGATGAAGCCGAACAGCACGATGACGAAGACCGCGAACACGGCGGCGACCGCGAGCGCCCAGTGAAAGGTGTTCGAGCGTATGAACTGCGGTTGACGCATCGGATCCTGCCGGGCGGATGTCATGTCTGACGTCAACGGCGGCGCAAAGGTGCCGGCCATCTGAACGCTATGATCCCGTGCGAAGAATGAACCCGGCACCGCGGACGTTGTGGATCATGGGGACTTCGTCCGGTCCATCCACCTTATGACGCAAACGGCCCATATGCACGTCCACCAGATTGGTGGCGGGCACGAATTTGTAATTCCAGACCTCCTCCAGCAGCATGGCTCGCGTCAGCAACTGGTCGCTGCGTTGCATCATGTATTCGAGCAGCCGGAACTCCCGCGGCAACAGGTCGATGGCGCGATCGCCGCGTTTGGCGGTGCGTTCGATCAGGTCGAGCTCCAGGGCCCCTACCCGCAGCGTCGTCTCGCGCGATTCGGCCGGCCGGCGCAGCAGCGCTTCGATGCGGGCGACCAACTCCACGATCGCGAACGGCTTTGTGAGATAATCGTCGCCGCCCATCCGCAAGCCCCGCACGCGGTCATCGACCGCGCCGAGCGCGCTCAATACCAGCACCGGCGTGCGCATCTGGTCCTTGCGCAGGGCCTCGATCACCGTAAGGCCGTCCATTCCCGGCAACAGCCGATCGACGATCATGGCGTCAGGCCGCGTCGAGCGCGCCTTGCCGAGGCCCTCGATGCCGTCAGCGGCCCATTCGACTTCAAAGCCGCGGTCGGTGAGCTCGGCGGTGATCTCCTCCGCCGTTTCGCGGTCGTCCTCGATGAGAAGCACCTTTGCCATCAGTTCATTCTCTATTGCCGCGTCAGCCTTCGCGGCGCCCTCGCCCGGTCTTCTCGGAACCCCAGTCTCGCCTACGGACAATGCCATGATGTCAACGACCTGCAAATGCCTCGGTTAAGGAGCCGGACAGCGCCGCCACGCCTTGCTCGGGGGGCTCAAGACGCGGCGTGCGCCGTCCGCTCTGCGGCCGCTCAACCACCGCCTCCGGGGGCAAGCGCGGTGGGGCCGCTCGATCATCAAGATAACCACGACCCTGCGGCCGCACTATTAAATAGGGTTTTAATGTCGGCCGCCGCCCGTGCTGGCGGCCCGGCTTTCGGATGTGGGCCGGAGGAAACGAGCGTTTCCGTCAGCATCCCGACGGCGTTGCAGGCGCCGAGACGCCTGGCGTCGCAGCGGCGCCGGTGGCATTGGCCGGCGTCATCATGCCGGGCGTCGCCAGATTCATCGTCACGCTCTCGGCGCAGGCCGACGTGTTCGGCGTCGGCATCACGGCCATGGCCGGATTCGGCGCCATGCTGGGATCGATGCTGGTGCCGCCGAGGTCGGCGACCGCGGGTTCGATCGTGCCGAGCGGAGGGTTTGCCGGAACTTGCGGCGTCGACAGCGGCAAAGCTGCGCCGTTGGTCGGTGGACCACCCGGCGTCGAGCTGCACACCGTGGTCGAAGCACTGCCGAGCGGCGACACCGGCGAAATGGTTCCCGTCGTGCTGGCGACGACGGGCGTAGGAATGGTTCCGAGCGGGGTCCCCGACATCATCGCGGTCGATGACGTGATCGTGGTCGACGGCATCATCGTGGCTGTGCTCCCCACCATGGCTGTGGAGGTCGGTTCGATCGATGCCGGCGGCACGGACGGTGCGGCAATCGGCGCCGGCAGCGCTGGAATTGCGGGCGGCGGCGGCGCCGGTACATTCGAGCCGGGAATCGTGGACAGGAACGACGACGCGGGCTGTGCCGACAGCGCAAATGGCGCGCTCGAGCTCGCCGCCGTGGACGCGGGAGCAGCAGACGGGACCGTTGGCGCGGCCGAGATCGGTGGCGTCGTCGCGGTCGCGCTTGCCACTACCGACGTCGAAGTAACCGGCACCGTCGGCGTTGGCGAGCCGATTTGCCCCGCTGGCGTGGCACAGGTCACGACCGTTCCGGGCGTCGACGGATCCGATGCCAGCGGCACCGGCGCCAATGTCGTATCGGGCGCGCCCGGCTGGGTGATCGCCGAGAACGGGCTCGGGCCGTTCAGCGGCGAGGACAATATCGTCCCCGGCGTCGACGACAGGCCCATGGCCGTGGTGCCCATGGTCGAGACCTGCGCGAGGCTGGCGTTGCAGCCCCACAGAAGAGCGGCCGCCGTCAACAACAGGTGTCGCATGGCGATGGCCTCCTCCGCTCCCGGTCAGCTTGTCCGCATCTTGCTGCTGCGCACCGCAACCTTGCTGCCTTCCGCGAGATTTACCGTCGGATTGAGGATGACCTGATCGCCCGGCTTGACGCCGTCGTGCACCTCGACTTCCGTGCCGAAGTCCCGCGCGATGGTGATCTTCTGCATGTGCGCGACGCCGTTCTCGACGACCGCGACATGCAGGCCGTTCTGATCGAACACGACGGCGTCGGCCGGTATGATCATCGCCGGCGTCTTGCGCGGGATGAACAGTTCGACGGTGCAATAGATCCCCGGACTGAGCGCGCCGTCAGGATTGGGAACGTCGATCTCGGTCAGCAGCGTCCGGCTCCCAGGCTGCAACGCGCTCGCTATCCGCGTCACCTTGCCGGGAAAGGTCCGGTTTGGAATCTCGGGGACACGGACCACGGCATCGACGCCGGGTCCAAGCCCGAACGCCTGGTCCTGGGGAACGAACACCTGGGTTCGGATCACGTTGGCGTGCATCAGCGTGAACATGAAGGTCGATCCTGATTGCACCAGGCTGCCATTGTCGATGGCGCGCTGGGTGATCACGCCGTCGAACGGCGCAACCACACGCTGATAGGCCTTCTCCTGCTCGAGCACGCGAATCTGGGCTTCCTGGGCGGCGATATTCGACTGCGCCACGCCCACCGCGGCCTGCTGCGCCTGCAGGGTCAGGCGATCATTGTCGCCCTGCTGAAGCGTGAGCCATCCTTTTTCCACCAGATTGCTGTCGCGCGCATTGGTGCGCTGGGCGAGTTCACGGCTTGCCTGCGTCTGCTGCAAGGTCGCCTGGTCCTGCGCCAGCGTCGCTTTTGCCTGCGTGATCTGGTGGTCGAGTTCCGGGGCGGTGATGTCCGCGAGCAATGTCCCGGCCTTGACCTGATCGCCGATGTCGACATAGCGCTTCTCGATATAGCCGCTGGTGCGCGCGAAAATATTTGCCGCCTCGAAGGCCGTCGTGGTCGCCGGCAGGGTGACGGTGATCTTGCCATCGGCGGGACGGACCGCGGCGACGCGAACGTCGGGAACGAGGGTGCGGCTCTCCTGGGCGATGGCTGCGACCTCGCGCGCGGCCTGGTAGTGGCGCCAGCCTCCCAATGCAAGGCCACCTAGCAGCAACAGCAACGCACCTGATCCGAGCAGCGCGCCGCCATAGCGACGCCGCCGCCTCGGCGGCGCGCCCGGCAGCGCCACAACGCGATCGCTGTCGGGATCGAGCCGGTCTCGCCCACCGTCATTTTTCGACCGCATGCGAATCTCTGTCATTTCGGTATTTCCTCGAATACGCCATGGTGAGGCTTTCCGTCGTTGCCCTTGCGCAGCATGGCGAACAGGTAAGGCACGATCAGCAGCGTTGTCGGCGTCGCGAACAGGAGGCCGCCGATGACGGCGCGCGCCAGCGCCGCGTTCTGTTCCTCGCCGGCGCCGCCGATCGCCATCGGGATCATACCGACGATCATCGCGGCGGCGGTCATCAGGACGGGGCGGATCCGGGTCCGTCCGGCGCTCAGCGCGGCTTCGAAGGCGGTATGGCCTTTCAGCTGCTGCTCGCGCGCGAAGGTCACGAGCAGGATCGAGTTGGCCGAAGCCACGCCGACCGCCATGATCGCGCCCATCAGCGACGGCACGTTGAGCGTGGTGCCCGTGATGAACAGCATGGTGACGATGCCGCAGAGCGTCGCGGGCAGTGCGAGGATCACCACGAACGGATCGCCGAAGGTCTGGTAGTTCACGACCATCAGGAGATAGACGAAGACCGCGGCGAACAAGAGCCCGATGCCGAGATTGCGGAACGAGTCGTTCATGCTCTGGATCTGGCCGACGACCTGGATTGAATTGCCGGGTTTCAGCTGCTTCTGAAACTCGGTGGTGACCTTGTGGATGTCGGCGGCGACACCGCCGAGATCGCGGCCCTGCACGCTGGCGTAGATGTCGAACACTGGCTGGATGTTGGTCTGGTTGGCGTTGGTAGGCACCGTATCGCGCTTGAACGTCGCCACGTTGCTGAGCATGCCGGGCACGACCTGCCCGCTCACCGCCAACGAGGTGGAAACCGGCGTGTTGGCCAGCGCATTCAGCGAATTGACTTTGTATTCCGGGGTCTGCACCGCCAGATAATATGGAATGCCCGAAGTCGGATCGGTCCAGAAATTGGGCGACACCTGCTCCGATGAACTTAGGCTGACGTTGATGTTGGTGGCGACCGTGCTGGCGTTGAGGCCGAGCTGGGCAGCCCGGGTGCGGTCGATCTGGGCGTAGAATGCCGGCGCATCGACCTCCTGCTGCAGATGGGCGTCGACGACGCCGGGTATGGCGGCGAGGCGCTGGCGAAGCTGTTTTGCCACCGCAAGGTTGTTCGGGTCGTAGCCCACCGTGCGGACGTCGATCTGCGCCGGCAGGCCGAAGTTCAGGATCTGCGTCACGATATCGGCCGCCTGGAAATAGAACGTATCCTCCGGGAAGGCCTTCGGCAGCACCTGACGCAATTTCCTGATGTAATCGGCGGTCGGCCTGTGGCCGTCCTTGAGCGCCACCTGGATGATGCCGTCATTGACACCGATGGTCGAACCGTCGGCGAACGCCAGATTATAGGCCCGGGCCGGCAGCCCGATATTGTCGACGATGAGGGAGCGGTCCTGCTCCGGAATGACTTCGCGGATCTTGTCCTCGACCGCCTGGAAAATCGCCTCGGTGCTTTCGATGCGGGTTCCCGCAGGCGCCCGGACGTGGAGCTGGATCTGGCCACCGTCGATCAGCGGGAAGAAGTCCCGGCCGACCAGCGCCAGCATCACCGCACCGAGGCTGAGCATCAACAAGACAACGATAGGAACGATGACCGGCTGGCGCAGCAACGTGGTGAGGAGCTTCGAATATCCGTCGCGCAGGCGTTCGAAGCCGCGCTCGAATGCGGCCGATATCCGCGAAAAGAAACCCGCAGGCGCGCCATCGCCGACGTCATGGCGTTTCTCGCCCTTGAGCAGCAGTCCGATCGTGATCGGGGTGAGCGTCCGCGACAAGCCGTAGGATGCCAGCATCGCGAACACGACGGCCAGTCCGAGCGGCGTGAACAGGTACTTGGCCGGACCGTCGAGGAACACCACCGAGGTGAACACGCAACTGATGGCCAGCGTCGAAACCAGCGTCGGCATCGCGATCTCGGCGGCGCCATGCAGCGTCGCATAGGCAAGCGGCTTGCCCTCCTCGGTCCACAGCCGGTGGGTGTTCTCGATGGTCACGGTGGAGTCGTCGACCAATATGCCCACCGCCAGCGCGAGGCCGCCCAGCGTCATGGTGTTGAGCGTTTCGCCGAGAAAATACAGCACGACGAGCGACGACAGGATCGCCAGCGGGATCGAGATCATCACCACCAGCGTCGAGCGCCACGAACCGAGGAAGACCAGGATCATCAGCGCGGTCAGGCCCGCGGCGATGGCGCCCTCGCGCAGCACGCCATCGACCGAATTGGTGACGAATACCGACTGGTCGAACAGTTCGCTGATCTTGAGGCCGGGGGGTGCCGCGGCGCGGATCGCGCCCAGCGCCTGCTTCACGCCGTTGACGACCGCAAGCGTCGAGGCATTGCCGTTCTTGATCACGCTGAGCAGGACCGAGCGGTGGCCGTCCTCGCGCACGATGTTCTGCTGCACCAGATATCCGTCGCGGACCTGCGCCACGTCTTTCAGGAAGATAGTGGCGCCGTTGACGAACTTGACCGGCATCATGTTGAGGTCGTTGATCGACGCCGGCGTCGCGTTGGTCCGCACCGTATACTGGGTATCCCCGATCTTCGCCGTGCCCGACGGCAAGGTCAGGTTCTGCGTATTGACCGCGTTCACGATGTCGAGCGGCGTCAGTCCCCGCGACAGCAGTTTTTCCGGGTCGATGTCCACCATGATCTGGCGATACTTGCCGCCGGCCGGCGTCGGCAGCGTGACGCCGGGAACCGGCGCCAGCTGTTGCCGGACCTTGTAGATGCCGAAATCGTAGAGCTGCTGCTCGTTCAGATTGTCCGAGTTGAGGCTGAGCTGCAGCACCGGAACGCTCGAGGCATTGAACTGCACGACGATCGGCGGCTGGATGCCCGGCGGCATCAGCGCGCGAATCGCGTTGGTGGCGGCGACGATCTGCGAGATCGCGAGGTCGAGATTGACGTCCGGCTGGAAATAGATCTTCTGGATCGACAGACCGTTGAAGGTCTGCGCTTCCATGTTCTTGATGCCGTTGACGTTGGCGCTGATGGAATATTGGCTGTAGGTGGAGACGCGCTGCTCCATTTCCGGCGTGGACAGGCCGGTGTAGCTCCAGATCACCGTCACCACGGGAATGCGGATCTCGGGGAAGATATCCGTCGGCATCGACCGGATCGCGGCGACGCCGAGAAACAGGATCAGCGCCGCAACGACGTAGAAGGTGTGCGGGAATCTCAGCGCGAATCGAACGATACCCATGGTCTGTTCCTGCTGCGCGCCGGTTGCGCGACTTTGCGCAACCGGCGGCGTTCGTTATCTCAACTGCACCTGCACGACATGGCCGGGCTTGTCGGCATGGCCCTCTGCGATCACCAGATAGCGCCGCTGGATCTTGTCCTCGCCGTGCACCACCTGCCGGATCGCGCCGGTGGCGTTGACGATCGCCGAGCCGGCCGGATTGGTCATGAAAGCCGCCAGCGGCTCCAGCGGCCCCTGGCCGTCCCGCTCGTGCGACAGCGCCAGAACGTAAGGCTGTTTCGGCTCGAGACCCGTCACCGAGGCCTGCAGCACCTGGATCAGACCCTGATCGAACAGCGAGACACTGGTGGGAGCCTTGTCTTCACCGCCGGCACTGCCGCCGGTCCTGCGGCCTTCCATCGGACCGATCAACAGATGCGCGGTCTCGCCGGCGACGCCGAGCGGCTGCAGACCCTGCGTGCCATCGCCTTCCGGCACTGCGTTCGGAACATAGGTGATCGCCTGCGGCGCCTGACCGACCGGACTGGTCGCGATCAGTTTGTTGGTGACGGTATCGATCGCGGCCATGCCGTCGGCATTTTCCAGCCCGACATAGACCCGGCTGCCGTCGCCCGACGGCCAGATGCCGTGCGGCAGCTTGCCGACGGGAATGGTTGCGATTTGCGAGAAATCGTCGGTGCGGAATACCTTGACCTCGTTCAACCCGCCGACCGTTACATAGGCGAAGGTGCCGTTGGCGTTATGGACGATGTTGACGTGGTTGGTGATCGGCCCGGTATCGATCGATTTCAGCACCGAGAACGGCGGCTTCGCATCGAACACTTCGGTCCTGCCGATATCCTTCAGCGTGAACCAGACCTGCTTGCCGTCGGGCGTGGCGGCGATGTTCGGACAGAACGGGCTGTCCTGTTTGACGTGGCCGACGATCTGATGGTCGGCGACGGTGATCACGACCGTTTCCGGATTGAACGAAGAGCAGACATAGCCGTATTTGCCGTCCGGAGAGAAGATCTGCATGCCCGGCCCGGCCGGCACCTTGATGCGCGTCTTCTCCTCATAGCTCTGACCGTCGAGCACGGCGACATAGTCCTCGCCGCGGACGGTGACCCAGACCTCCTTGCCGTCTGGCGTGAAGAATGCCTCGTGCGGCGAGCGGCCGACATAGGTGGTGTGCTTGACCGCATTGGTCGCGGTGTCGATGAAGGTGACGGAGTTGCTTCCGATCGAGACTACCGCAATGGTCTTGTGATCGGGCGAGAAGCCCATGCCGTGGACCAGAACCTGGCCCTTGTAGAGCGGGCTGAAATTGCCGGGCTGCGGGTCGCCGAGGCGGATGACGCCGAGAAATTTGTTGTCGACCGGATCGGTCACCGAGACGGTGTTTGAGAACTGCTCCGCCGAATAGACCCGATCGCGATGGCTCACCGGAATATCCGGGTCGGACGCCGCGCCGGGCGCCTGACCGGCCCATGCTGCCGTTTGTCCGGACAGGCACAAACCTGCGAAAAGAACCAGAGTCGAAAGGCCACCCCTCATGTTTCACTCCTGCTTCATGTTCATTTTCATAACATCGTGCGACATCGCGCCATGAGAGCTCATCGACGGCGGCGTCGGGACGACTTGCGTGGGCGACGCCACCGACGGCGGCAATTCCTCGCCGACCGCGAGCCGCATCGCCGCGATC
>JBAUUA010000251.1:0-6064 GCA_049582465.1 Bradyrhizobium sp.
GCATACGCCCCCGCCGGTCCAACTCGCGCCGCCTCCCGGCGCGCCCGTGCCGGCGGCATCGAACGATTGACGCAACGTCTTTCTGCGCGGGCCTGATCTGTCGGGAAACCGGGGAAAACCGGTTTCCCCTTTCCGGACCATGCTCTAAACCTCAGCCCCATGCCACTTCATATCATCAAGCTTGCCGTCGGCTGCGAGTCGGTCAAGGAACTCAAGGGCTGGGTCGCGGAGCGCATGCAGACCGCGAAGAAAAAAGGCCTGCCGCTGCACCACGTCCACATCACCCGGATGACGCCGAAGCGGGTCGACGAAGTGCTGGCCGGCGGCTCGCTGTACTGGGTGATTCGCGGCGAAATCGCCGCGCGGGAAAAAATCATTGCCATCGAGCCGTTCCGTGATCGCGACGGGATTGGACGATGCCGGCTGGTGATGCAGCCCAAGGTGATCCCGGTGCTGCCGCGGCCGATGCGCCCGTTCCAGGGCTGGCGCTATTTCGCCGAAAGCGACGCACCGCCGGATGTCAAATCCGCCGGTGCCGGGGTCGCCGCGATGCCCGAGCCGTTGCGCCGCGAATTGCGTGAACTTGGGCTGCTTTAGCGCGCCTTCTAAACTCCGAGATTGTCGATCAGCCGGGTTTTTCCCAGCCTTGCCGCGACCAGGATGCGCACCGGGCCGTCCCTTACCGACGATATCGGCGCCAGCGTCTCGGCGTGGCGCGCCTCGAAATAGTCGAGCACGAACCCGGCGTTTGTGATCAGCTCGGAGCCGCCGGCCATCGCGGCCTCGAATGCGTCGCCGGCCCGAAGGCGCTTGGCGCTTTCCTTCATGGCACGATACAGCACCGGCGCCGTGCGGCGTTCTTCCGGCGACAGATAGACGTTGCGTGACGACATCGCGAGGCCGTCGCGTTCGCGCACCGTGCGCGAGCCGATCACCTTGACGCCGAGGTCGAGATCCCCGGCCATCCGCGTCACCACCCGCAATTGCTGGAAATCCTTTTCGCCGAAGATCGCAAAATCGGGGCGGACTTGCGTAAACAGCTTGCCGACGACGGTTGCGACCCCGCCGAAGAAATGCGGCCGGAACCGGTCTTCCAGACCCACGGTCGCCGGGCCCTCCGGCACGATTCGGGTGGCGAACCCATCCGGATACATGGCCTTGACGTCCGGATTCCAGATCGCGTCGACGTTCTCTGCGGCGAGCCTTGCGACGTCGGCCTTCCAGGTGCGCGGGTAGGAACCAAAATCCTCGGTGGGTGCGAACTGGGTCGGGTTGACGAAGATCGAGACGATCACCCGTTTGGCGCGGCGCTTCGCGAGCCTGACCAGCGACACATGGCCGTCATGGAGCGCTCCCATGGTCGGCACCAGCGCGATGGTGGCTTTTTTCGCGCGCAGCCCGTCGACGGCGCGACGCAATGCGGGAACCGTGCGGACGATCAAGGGACTTCGCGACATCTGGGCTCGATCTCTGGAGGGCAGGGAGGCGGCGAGCCCTGACCCGGTGGCGGGAAGCGGACCATATCAAGCTCGGGGCCTGCCCGCCAAGCCGACCGCACGCAACCGGGCATTCGCCGATTGCGCCGACGTCATGTCGAGCGCGAAAAAATCGGCAGCTCTGCCGCGCAGCGATTCCGATTCATGATTAAGGCGGACGACGAACGATTTAACGACGTCGTTGCGCATTTCGCTTGACCGCGGACGCGCGGAATTTGAAGATATCCAAGGGATCAAATCACATGCTGGTGCAGACTAGTCAGGGGCAATCGGGCTCGGCGCATGTCGTTGTGCTGGGCAACGAGAAGGGCGGCTCGGGTAAATCCACCACCGCGCTGCACATCGCGGTCGCGCTGATGAAGGCCGGTCAGCGCGTCGCCACCATCGATCTCGATTGCCGCCAGCAAAGTTTCACCCGTTACATCAACAACCGCGGCGCCTGGGCGCGACGCACCGGCCTCGATCTCGAAATCCCCGTGCACTGCTGCATCAAGCTCGGCGAGACCATGCAGATCGCCGACAATGAAAACTCCGAGTTCCAGCAATTCATGGACGCGGTCAGCGCGGTCGAGCGCAGCTTCGACTTCATCGTGATCGATACCCCGGGATCGGATAGCTACCTGATGCGCCTGGCGCACTCGATGGCCGATACCCTGGTGACGCCGATCAACGACAGCTTCCTCGATTTCGACGTGCTGGGAACCGTCGATCCCGCGACCTACTCGGTGACCGGCGAGAGCCACTACGCCGAGATGGTGCGGGATACGCGACGCAAGCGCCGCCAGCTCGACGGCGCCTCGACCGACTGGATCGTGGTCCGCAACCGGCTTTCGATGCTCGGATCCCGCAACAAGCAACTCGTCGCCGACAGCCTCAACGATTTGGCGTTCCGGCTCGGTTTCCGCTCGATCGACGGTTTCGCCGAGCGCGTGGTCTATCGCGAGTTCTTTCCGCGCGGCCTGACCGCGCTCGACGACCTCGACGAGGCGACGCTCGGCACCCGGCCGAGCCTCGGCCATGTCACGGCGCGCGAGGAGGTCACAAGCCTGTTGCGCCAGCTGAAACTGCCGCTCGACGAGCGCGGGCGCCGCCGTGCGGCAAACCGGGCCGAATGGTTCAGCCAGGTCGACAAGCCGCTCGAGGTCCACGACATCCTCGGCGCCTAGAGGTTGTGGTAGGTTGTTACTGCTAGCAGGCGGAGTCCCCGCAGAAACCCGGTGCTGATCCTAACCGGACCTGCTTTTGCGAGCGATTTTCACCTCGGCTTTACCCAAAATTTGAACTTGGCCTTCATTTGCCGCGTCCGACAAGAGAAGCCGGCTTGGTCAGCGCAGATGCACAATAAAGCGCGCCGCACAATGAACAGGCGGTCAATTCACAATATTTAGCCTTCCTGTCACGCCGCCGTGACATATATTAGCCAACAAAGGTCGGCGGAGTCTCTGCGCAGGAATTGGGCTCTGGCGTCGGTGGACGGGGATAAACATGAAACGTGGAATTGCAATTCTGCTTTCGTTGACGGTCCTGGTGGCGGTCGGATATTTCACGATCAGCAAATGGGCGATCCGCCACGAGACGATCACGTTCTACGATGCGTCCCGCAACAACCGCCCGGTCGCGGTCGACGTCGCCGTTCGGCGCGACAAGGAAATGCAGGCGAACGCCGGCATGATCACGCTGCCGGTGGCGATCCTCAACCATGGCAACACCGTCAAATTCACCGAGTACTCTTTCCTTGCCAACGCATTCGCGGCGCGCGGCTACATCACGGTCAGCATCCAGCACGATCTGCCGACCGATCCGCCCATGGTGACGAAGGTCGGCGAGCTCTATGTCGGCCGGCAGCCGCAGTATCTGCGCGGCGTTGCCAATATCCGCTTTGCGGTCGCGGAAATGGAGAAGGTGCAGCCGAATGCGGACTATGATCATCTGACCGTGGTGGGACATTCCGCCGGCGCCGACATCTCGATGTATTTCGCCAAGCTGCATCCGGAACTGGTCAAGCGGGTCGTGACCCTCGACAATCTGCGCGTGCCGTTCATCACCGACGGCCGGTTCAAGATCCTTTCGTTCCGTTCCAAGGATCCGGTCTTCAAGACCGATCCCGGCGTCGTGCCGTCCGAAGAGATCTGTGAGAAGGCCGGCATTACGGTGGTTCGCACCGACTTCCAGCACAACGACATGCGCGATACCGGTCCGGATACCGCCAAGGAATCGATCCAGGGCATGCTCGACAAATTCATCGAGGACGACAGCCCGCTCAAGCCGGTCGTGACAAAGACGTCGCCACTGATGACCGATGCCGGGCCAGTGGCGCCGTTCGTACCGGTCACTCCTCCGGTTACCCGGGCCGCGCCGCTTCAGAACTGACGACGGTACCGACGTTCGACGTCTGGATTGCCTCGTCGTGTTTGGCCGGGGGGGGCGGCTGACGCATTGACCCCTCGTTGATCGCGGCCCACATAGAGCTTGCTGTAATCTGCGAGCGCTGATGTCACGCGAACCGACCGGGCCGAAATCCCCAACCGAGATTTCCTCGACGCAAGAGGCCGCGTCCGCGAAGACGTCAGGCAAGGGCGGTTCGCTGCCGGAGGCGAAGTCCGCTTCGGAAGAGATTGCCGCCTTCGTCGCCAAGGCCAAAGCGATGTCGCCGCATGCGCCAGGTGCGCGGGGCCGGCTGGTATTCGCGCTCGACGCCACCATGAGCCGGCAGCCGACCTGGGATATGGCGTGCGCGCTGCAGGCCGACATGTTTCGCGAGGCCGCCGCCATCGGCAGTCTCGATATCCGCCTGGTCTCCTATCGCGGCCTCAGTGAGTGCCGCGCCACCGGCTGGATTTCCGACAGCGCGCAACTGGCGAAGCTGATGGCCAGGATCGATTGCCGCGGCGGCAACACCCAGATCGGCAAGGTATTGTCGGAAGCGCGACGCGAGGCGGTCGCCTCCGCGGTGCGCGCGTTGGTCTTTGTCGGCGATGCCATGGAGGAGAATGTCGACGATCTCTGCGCCAAGGCGGGAGAGCTCGGCCTCCTCAAGGTGCCGGTGTTCATGTTTCAGGAAGGAAATGACGCCGACGCCGAGCGGGCGTTCAAGGAGATCGCGCGCCTGACAGGCGGGGCGTGGTGCAGGTTCGATCCCGGTGCCGCGGCGCAGCTGCGCGAGCTGTTGCGCGCCGCCGCCGCCTATGCCGCCGGCGGACGCGAAGCGCTGCTGCGGCTGTCGAAGTCCGCGAGCGGCGCCGCCAGACTGCTCGGCCAGATGAAGTAGTTTCCTCGCCCGCGTGCTGTCAGCAGCGCTGAACCGGATGATGTGCTCGCGCGAAAACACCGATCGCTGGATGAAGAGACGCAACAACAGCGTCGTCATCGGGTCAACCCGTCGTTGCCGCTTTCGCCAGGGCGGCCAGCGCGCCGGTCAGGGCACCGACGGCGGCCTCGGTCTCGCCCCCCAGTCTGTGCCGCCTCGCAAGCCAATCGGGATCATTGTAGGAAAGCCAGGTGTCGCCCGCCGCATCCCGCCAAACCAGCACCTTCAGCGGCAGGTCGATGCCGATGGTCTGAACCGATTGCATCAGTGGCGTGCCGCCTTTGGCATTGCCGAAAATCAGGACCTCGGTTGGCCGCAGCGGCAGCCCGACCGCCGTCGCGCCGGCGGCATGATCGATCCGGGCAAACACCGTCATGCCCTTGGCCTTCACCGCGGTTTCGAGCCGGTTCATCGTGTCTTGCGGCCCGAAACTGCTCCGTATCGTTGTCAACCCGTCTGCCGCCATTGCGCCCTCCCTTAAGCTCCGGCCGTGGTGATCCCGGACGGAAGATACCACCCAGGGTGCCGGAGGGCTTTTCGGTTCGCCCTTTCCTGGAGGCGGATAAGCCCGGCATGCTTTTTGTCGGCGATCTCACTATATTGGGCGGATGCCAACCCTGATCGCCGGCGCCGTCGCCGTTCTCCTTCTTTATTCGCTGCTGCAGATGTTTCGTGCGGCAAATCCCGTCGTGCTTGCGCGTGCGATCAAGATCGGAGGCGGTATCGTGGCGCTCGCGGTTGCCGCTTTTACCGGCCTCAGGGGCGAACTCGCGGTCGCCATCCCGATCGGCATTTTCGGCGCCGGTCTGCTCGGCTGGTCGCCGTTCGGGACTTCCGGTTTTCCCAATATCGGCGGAATGTTCGCGGGCTTCGGCACGCGACGTTCCTCAGGGCAGGCCTCGCGGGTTCGGTCGCAATATCTCGATATGACGCTCGATCACGACAGCGGCGAACTCTCGGGCCAGATCGTGGCCGGACCCTATGCCGGCCGCAACCTCGGCGAATTCGACCTGTCGCAGCTGACCGCGATGATCTCCGGCTTCGACGCCGAGAGCGTGGCGTTACTTGAAAGCTATCTGGACCGCAGGTTTCCCGCCTGGCGTGAGAACGCGCAGGGAAACGCGGCAGGAGGGCAGAGCCGCGCGGCGTCGAGCGGCAAAATGACGGACGAGGAGGCCTACCAGATCCTTGGCCTGCAGCCGGGGGCGGGGCGTGACGAGATCGGCCGGGCGCACCGCGCGCTCATGAAGAAACTGCATCC
>JBAUUA010000252.1:0-2344 GCA_049582465.1 Bradyrhizobium sp.
CTCGAACGGATGTCGCGCGCGGATACGGAGCTCTTCAGTCCTCACGCCACATCGAGGCTACGGACGCTGTGGACGCTGTGGCGCGCATCGAAATCGCGGGCGTTCGGAGGCTAGAAGCGCACTGTAACGACGACAATGACGCGGAAAGGCCTATCGCGCATTCAAATCCGCCGCTTCGAAATTGAACCGGTCGCGCAAATTCTTCCGTTGCTCCAGAATATCCTTCAGGAACGCGCGGTCCGCATCGCTATTCATCATCGGCTCGATCAGGTCGAGCTGGTTCATGGCGACGAGCTGCAGGATTTCGGTGCGCGGTTTTCCCCTCGCGTCGCGCGGCAAAGCATGCACCACCTGGATATGCTCCGGCGGTTTTGGGCCCTTCGCCGCCGTGAGTTCGTTACGCAATTGGGATTCCAGCGCGGTCCGGTCGGCCTCGACGAAGGCGTAGAGCCCGACGCCGGTGCGGCGGTCGGCGAAGGCGACGATGGCGGTATCGCGGACGTCGGGATTCTTCCGGATCAGGTCGATCAGCACCGGCGCGTCATTGACCAGCCGCCGGCCGCCGCCTTCGCGGTCGGTGAAATTGAACAGGCCGCGGGTGATGGCGCGGTAGATCTTCTTGCCGGTCATGAGCCAGAGGCTGGCGACAAACGATTTGCGCGCCAGAATCTTGCGCTCCTTCGGCGTCAGCGCGTCCGGTGCGTAGCTGCGCTTGTGCTTCAGGAGATGCCTGAGATCCTCGTAAGCCGCGATCCGGAACAGCCGGCCTCGCGTCTTGAAGCAGGCGGCGAGCTGGAAGTCGGTGAGATAGGCGCGGCCGTTGCTGCCGCGCAGCCAGTTTTGTTCCTTGGCGAGATCGTTATGGCAGATGCCGGCGCGATGCAGCCTGCGCAGCGCCGCTTTGGCGGAACGGAAATAGGCGACGTCGCCGAACGGTTTGGCCAGATGCAGCGCCACCCCGTCGATGAAGCCGCGCACCAGCGCCTGGCGGCCGGCCCACAACAGTTCCGGTCCGACCTCAAGGCCGCGCGCCAGCGCCAGCGCCCGGCGCTCGCGCCCAAACAGATGACGCGCCGGCAGGTAGGACCACCACGGCACCTGGTCGAGCCGGCGCAGTACCGCATCGACTTCGCCCCGATCGCCGCGAAAGCGCCCGCGTTCGACCGTGGAAAACACGTCGCGCTTCAACAGCACGCCTTCGATCCAGCGCGCCGACAGCACAGCGGCGTCGTCTTTTGGCAAACTCATGAGGCGCTCACGCTGCCGCAGCAATATGCAGATTGTCGGCAATCCAGCGATCGAGATCGGCCAGCGCGCGGGCGCTGATCGCCTGTTTCTTGGCGACCGTCTTCTCGTTGCCGCGCAGCCGCGAGCCGTCGGGCTTTTTGGTGGGGGGGCTGGCGAGCGGCGGAAACAGCCCGAAATTGATGTTCATCGGCTGAAACGAGCGCGTGCCCGGTTCGATGGTTTCGATATGGCCGCCGGTGATATGGCCGAGCAGCGATCCCAGCGCCGATGTTGCCGGAGGCGGGACCAGCGATGTCGAGCGTGCTTCGGCCGCCGCGTAGAGGCCGGCGATCAACCCGATGCTGGCGGATTCCACATAGCCCTCGCATCCCGTCATCTGGCCGGCGAAGCGCAGCCGCGGCTCCGCGCGCAGCCGCAACTGCGCGTCCAAAAGCTTCGGCGAATTCAGGAAAGTGTTGCGATGCAGGCCGCCGAGCCGGGCGAATTCGGCATTCTCAAGCCCGGGAATGGTGCGGAACACGCGCTGCTGCGCGCCGTGCTTCAACTTGGTCTGGAAGCCGACCATGTTGTAGAGTGTGCCGAGCTTGTTGTCCTGGCGCAGCTGCACGATCGCGTAGGCCTTCACCGTCGGATCGTGCGGATTGGTCAGGCCAACCGGTTTCATCGGGCCGTAACGCAGCGTCTCGCGGCCGCGCTCCGCCATCACCTCGATCGGCAGGCAGCCGTCGAAATAGGGCGTGTTGGTTTCCCACTCCTTGAAGTCGGTCTTTTCACCGGCAATCAGCGCGTCGACGAAGGCGTCGTATTGCTCCTTGGTGAGAGGACAGTTGATGTAATCGGCGCCGGTGCCGCCGGGCCCGACCTTGTCGTAGCGCGACTGAAACCACGCCACCGACATGTCGATGGAATCCTTGTGCACGATCGGCGCGATGGCGTCGAAGAAGGCGAGCGCGTTCTCGTCCGTAAGCTCACGGATGGCATCGGCCAATGGCGCCGAAGTAAGGGGGCCGGTCGCAACGATGACATTGCGCCAGTCGGCCGGCGGCAGGCCCGCGATCTCGCCGCGGCGGATATCGATGTTCGGATGGTCGTTGAG
>JBAUUA010000253.1:0-2723 GCA_049582465.1 Bradyrhizobium sp.
GTGCAATTGCGCGATAACCAGCGCATCAGGGAGACTTTCGGCAAATATATCGATCCGCGCGTCGTCGAAGGCCTGATCGATCGCCCGAACCTGACCGCGGCGGAAGGCCAGCGCCGGGTGATGACGGTTCTGTTCTGCGACCTCAAAGGGTTCACCAGCCTGAGCGAAGGCATGACGCCGCAAGGTCTGGTCAAGGTCATGAATCGCTATCTTTCGATCATGTCCGAACCGATCCGGAGCAACCGCGGGATCATCGACAAGTATATCGGCGACGGCATCATGGCCTATTGGGGGCCCCCGTTCGTCGACGAGGCCGATCACGCCCGCTTCGCCTGTCTCGCCGCCCTGGAAATGATCGAACGCATCGCGACGCTGCGCCGGGAAATTCCCGAGTTGCTCGGCGTGCGCGGCACTCCCATGGAGAAATGCGATTTGCGGATCGGCGTTGCGACCGGCGAGGCGCTGGTCGGCAGCATCGGCTCCGATGTCATGATGAGCTATACCGTGATGGGCGATGTGGTGAATCTCGCCTCGCGTCTGGAAGGCGCGAACAAGGCGTATGGTACCCGGAATCTGGTCTCGGAGCGAACCATCGCCGCGACGGGCGGCGCATTCGAAGTTCGCGAGATCGATCGGGTCGTGGTAGCGGGTCACACGCATTCGGAAGTCGTTTTCGAGATCCTTGGACGCAAGGGCGAACTCACGCCGCAACTGCTGTCATCCCGGGACAGTTACCAGGAAGGGCTCGGGGCCTACCGAGCACAGCGATGGGATGACGCGGTTCGCGCGCTTCATGCCTCGCTCGAGGCCATGCCCGGCGACGGGCCCTCAACGGCCCTGCTTAACCGTATCGAAGCCCTCAAGGCGGACCCACCGTCGCAGGACTGGGATGGGTCGCGCCACATCGACAAATAGGCGGCGCCGTGGCTCCCCGGTGTTCTGCCGCGTTCGGCATGCCGCGCGAACGTCAGGCCCGGGTTCGCTTCGAGAGCCGAGTGCGGCGGGAAGCGGTAGTTGGAAAGCCTTCGAATACCCGCCTGAATTTCCCGGTCGGCAAGGAAGAGCGCCAGGAACGCGATCGCGCCAAGGCAGACGATAGCGGCCAGGAAGGTTCGCTTCACGATCCGCGCTCCCTCATTTCCCCGAGGGAACCAATGCGGATGAGGGCGAAGCGTTCCAGCGCTTCGTTGCGCTTGGGGTCCAAGGTGCAGCCGGCCTCCGGAAGCCATGCGGCGCGGCGAGCGATCATCCATTTCCTGCAGAGGAGCCCGTTGTTGGCTCCGATCGGGCCGAGTCTCGCCGGATAGGTGTCACCAGCCCATCGTCGCGGCGACCAGTTTCATCAATTCCGGATCCTCGAACGTGCTGGCTGTCATGCGCGAGCCTGCCTCGACCAGATCGGCATGGCTGAGGCTCGTCCTTATTCCGATCGTGGCAATGCCTGCCGCGCACGCCGACTTGATGCCGGAGCGTGAGTCCTCGAACGCAACGGACCGGTCGGGCGCAGCGTTTGCCGCGCGCAAGCCTTCCAGATAGGGCAATGGATGCGGCTTGCCGTACGGAAGTTCGTCGCCAATCACAACGGCCTTGAACCGGTGCATGATCCCAAGTCCGGCGAGCAGCATTTCGGCATTCAGCCGCGGCGCGTTGGTGACCGCGACCATCGGAATACCTTCGCGATCGGCGCGCGCAAGCAGCGTCATCAATCCCGGCACCGGCTGAATCTTCCCGGAAACGAGCCTGCGGAACTCGGTTTCCTTCTGTGCCATGATGGCCGCTTGCCGCTCCGGCGGTTCATCCGGCAGAAACCGTTCGCTGATCGAGGCAGTGGAAAACCCCATAAGCTCCTTTGACGCGCGCTCGCGATCGAAGACATGACCGCGCGGGCCGAACACATGATTGAACGCTTGCACATGCAGCGCATCGGTATCGGCCAGCGTGCCGTCAATGTCGAACAGCAGCGCCTTCCCCGATTCCGGCGGCATCAAGACGTTCTCCCGCGTTTCAACATTTTCACCGCGTCTGCCGGAAATCAACTCACGCTCCGGCCGTCGACGATGCCGTTCGCTAATCAGGATTTCGTCTTCTTGACCGGCTTTTTGACCGCCTTCTTCTCGGCCGCTTTCTTTTCTACGACCCTCTTGGCGGCGTGCTCGGCTGCGGCATTTCGCATCGAACGCGCGTAACTGTCGGCGGCGTTGTCGGCGGAAATCTGCAGCCGTTTGGCGGCGAAGGTCGCTTGCTCCATCGTGTCCTTTGCGATCTGCTTGTAGCGATCGGTGGTCGGCTTGTCCTTTGCCTTGGCGGCGAGGCTGACATATCGATCACGCCGGCTCTTTGCGGCCGCCATCAGGCTTTTGTGTTGTTGCTTCGCAAGCTGCCGGATTATGACATCCAGATCGGCGTCCGCCATTGTCTATCTTCCTCAAGTGCCAAAAGAACATTTCGTGCGATCGAGTATGCAATTGCAGAGACGGCTTTGCAAACAAGCCGCCGGCCATGCGCCATTTGGTCCCCAGCGGATTTGAGGGCGGCCGCGACCGCTCGCGCTTTCTGCTCGCGATGCATGGGAGCCCGCCGTTTGCACCGGTCCTGGAGGCCTATTCCAATCGTTCCCGCCCGTGTAGGCTGCCGCCTCGCGCAAGGCCCAAAGACGAGGTGAGCCGACATCACCCGGGGGCCATCAGGGAGACGGCGGAACGATCATGACTGATATCCGATAT
>JBAUUA010000254.1:0-1506 GCA_049582465.1 Bradyrhizobium sp.
GTCATAGGCAAGGCCGGCGGCCTGGGCGGCGAGCGACGCCGTGACCGATCGCTTCCCCGAGCGGCAGGCAAACACCACCTGCCTGCCCTTGGGATCGGGGATCGCCTTGGGATCGAAACTGGAGAGCGGAACCACGACGGCGCCCGGATAGGCCTCCGCGGCAACCTCGTTCGGCTCGCGGACGTCGACCAGGAGGTAGCGTCCCTCGGCCATGCCCCTGGAGACGTCTTCCGGCGCCAAATCTGTGACCTGTTGACCCACTCGATTCCTCCCAGCGATCGGCACGAGCAAATTCAGTAGAGATTACCGAGGGCTCGCCTGCGGCGCCAACCTCGCCCCTCAGGCGGCGAAAATCAAGCGCCGCAAGCCCTTTTGATGCTACCGGGCGTCAGACCGTGACCTGCGTTCCCACTTCGACCACCCGCCCGCTCGGGATCTGGAAATAATCGGTGGCGTCGTTGGCGGTGCGGCTGAGCGCGATGAAAAGATGGTCCTGCCAGCGCGGCATGCCGGAATGCGCGGCCGGCTTGAGCGCGCGCCGCGACAGGAAGAACGACGTCGACATGATGTCGAATTGCCAGCCCAGTTTTCGCGCGATCGCCAGCGCCTTCGGCACGTTGGGCGACTCCATGAATCCGAACCGCAGCGTCACCTTGGAGAAGGTCTTGCTGATCTCCTCCAGCCTCACCCGCTCGGAAGGATCGATCCGCGGCGTCGGCGCGGTTTCGATGGTGAGAATGACGTTCTTCTCGTGCAGCACCTTGTAATGCTTCAGGCTGTGCATCAGGGCCGTCGGCGCGCTGACGGGATCGCTGGTCAGGAAAACCGCCGTGCCGGGCACCCGCTGCGGCGGCCGCTTTTCCAGCATCGCCACCAGATCGGCCAGCGGAAACTCCAGCTTGCGCGATTTCTCGAACAAGAGCCGGCTGCCGCGCCGCCACGTGTACATCAGCATCATCACCGCAGCGCCGAGCGCCAAGGGCACCCAGCCGCCCTCCAGCACTTTCAGGAGGTTCGCGGCAAGGAAGGTGAGATCGAGGAACAGGAACGGCGCGATCAGCGCCGCGGCCGCGAACGGCGACCATTTCCAGACCCGCCAGATCACGACAAACCCCATCATGCCCGTGACCACCATGGTCCCGGTGACGGAAATGCCGTAGGCGGAGGCCAGCGCGCTGGACGAGCGGAACATCAGCACCAGCAGCACCACGGCGATCAGCAGCAGCATGTTGATGCGGGGGATGAAGATCTGCCCGGAATGAGCCTCTGATGTATGACGAATTTCGAATCTCGGCAGCAGGCCGAGCTGAATCGCCTGACGCGTCAGCGAATAGGCGCCGGTGATCACGGCCTGGCTCGCGATCACGGTCGCCACGGTGGCGAGAGCCACCATGGGAATCAGGGCCCAGTCCGGAAACATCAGGAAGAACGGGTTCTCGACCGCCTTGGGGTCGCCGATGACCAGCGCCCCCTGCCCCAGATAGTTCAGCGCCAACGACGGCAGCA
>JBAUUA010000255.1:0-2632 GCA_049582465.1 Bradyrhizobium sp.
GCCTGCATCGGGGCAATCGGGCCCCCCTGCACGTGGTCTCCGAGCGTGGCAACAGTCGCGCGAAGCGCATCGCCGACGCCGTCGGATCCTCCGAGCGCCAGAACGGGCATCGTCAAACGCTTGGCGGCACGCACCTTCGCCTCCGCCAGACCCTCGGCATCGAAGTTTGCCCGGTACCAGGCGAAGCCGGCGCGCATGGCGCCGGGCGCAGAATATTCGCGCGTGTATTCCTCGATCGCTGCCGGCTCGATGGCATAGGATCGCGTGCTCTTGGTCGCGAAGATCCAGGCGAGGTAGTCGCGCTCATGTCCCTGCACCAGGATCTCCGGCAGATCGTTCAGTCGATTGAACGCAAATTGCCAGCTCTTGAGATTGGCCGCCTCGCTCGGAAGTCCGCCTGCAAATGCGGTAATTCCGGGAATGTTGGATTCAGTCAGCACCAGTCGCCGGACGTCCGCCGGATAATTCACGGCGTGGGCGTGCGCGATCCAAGTGCCGACATCATGGGCGACGATGTCGATTCCTCCTGATGATGTGAGGCTGGTCGCTTCGAGAAAGCGATGCAGGTCGCGTGCGGCGGTGTCGAGGTCGTAACCGCCGGCCGGCTTGTCGCTCTCGCCGAAACCTCTGGGATCGAGAACGACGACGCGGCGGCCGGCGCTGACCAGCAACGGCAAAACCTTGCGCCAGGCGATCCAGCTCTCGGGCCATCCCGGAATCAGCAACACGGGATCGCCGGTCCCGGCCGTCACGTAGTGGAAACGTGTGCCGTCGATCTTCGCAACATGGTGTTCGATCTGGTCGGCACTCACCGCATACTGGGCCCCCGGCACCGGCCCGGGTGCGGGCTCGCTGCGCATGGCGCCATGGTGCAAAGGATCGCGAATCTCGCTCGCCCCCTGCGCAAAGGCGCCCGGGGCAAGCACGGTGCCGGCCATGACCGCGACGGCGGCCCCAACCACCGCGGCGGTCAAAAGCCCGCGCCTGTTTCGGTTGATGCCGAAGGCTGAATTAGCAACTTGATTGCCACCCATGTTGCGACCTCCTCATCCCTTCGCGAAGTTGTGACATCTTCTTGCCGATCATCCCGGATCAACTTCCGCTACCGCAGCGTTCTGTCTTTCGCTGCCTGCCGCCGCCTTGGGCAATCCAATAACGCACCCGGCGCGGTCCCCACTATTCAACGCTGGTTTTGTCGGCCCATACGATGGTGTTAGGCGATCGACGGGGCCTCACCATTATCGGCTCGACGCACGGCGAAGCGGCAGGCGCGTTCGAGGTCAGCCCGTCCTTCAATTTCCGCTCAGCAAGGCCGGACCGAATTCCGCAACGGTGAGCAACACGACAAGCACGAGCACCACCAGAGCCAGCAACCTGGTTGAAGACATCCGCATGGTCAAACTTCCCTCCGAAGATTGGGTTGAGCGTCGAACGCCTGCGACGGCCTTGCCGGGGCCGATCATATCTCGGCAACCTCGATCACAGCTTCGGCAAAGGCCTGCGGGGCTTCCTGCGGCAGATTGTGCCCGATGCCGCCCTTGATGGTCCGGTGCGCATATCGGCCCGAGAATTTCCTGGCGTAGGCGCTGGGCTCCGGATGGGGCGCGCCATTGGCATCGCCTTCCATGGTGATGGCGGGCACCGAAATACTGGGGGCTTCGGCAAGCCGTTTTTCCAGATCATCATATTTCGGCTCGCCCTCGGCGAGGCCCAGCCGCCAGCGGTAGTTGTGGATCACAATGGCGACGTGATCGGGATTGTCGAAGGCCGCCGCGGAGCGATCGAAGGTGGCGTCATCGAAGCTCCATTTCGGCGAAGCGAGCTGCCAGATCAGCTTGGCAAAATCGTGCCGGTATTTGTCGTAGCCGGCCCGGCCGCGTTCGGTGGCGAAATAATATTGGTACCACCATTGCAGCTCGGCCTTCGGCGGCAACGGCATCTTGCCGGATTCCTGGCTGCCGATCAGATAGCCGCTGACGGAGACGAGCGCCTTGCAGCGCTCCGGCCAGAGTGCGGCGACGATGTCGGCGGTCCGCGCACCCCAATCGAAACCGGCCAGCGTCGCTTTCTGGATCTTGAGCGCGTCCATCAGGGCGATGGTATCGAGCGCGAGCGCCGAGGGCTGGCCGTTGCGGACGGTGTCGGAAGCAAGGAAGCGCGTCGTGCCGTAGCCGCGCAGATACGGGACGATCACCCGATACCCCGCGGACGCCAGCACAGGCGCGACATCGACATAGCTGTGAATGTCGTATGGCCAGCCGTGCAGCAGAATGACCGCAGGCCCATCGGCGGGACCTGCTTCGGCATAACCGACGTTGAGCACGCCGGCATCGACCTGCTTCAGCGCACCGAACGACGTATGCGTCCCCGGCTTGATCCGCGGGATTTCCGCCGGCTTTGCCTTGCCGGACTCGGCGCGCGCCGAACCGCTCAGGGCGAACTGGGCGGCCGCGACGGTCATCGCTGCGGTGCCGAAAAAGCGGCGGCGGTCCTGGTTGATTTGTTCAGGCGTTCTGATCGTATCCATTTGAGATCTCCCTTGACGTTCCCGTCGGCAGTATTTTTCCGTTGCCATGAACCGATGCCGACGCCCTGTCTTTCCTGAACGACCGGTCCGCTATGACAGCGATAC
>JBAUUA010000256.1:0-2393 GCA_049582465.1 Bradyrhizobium sp.
GCGCTGGCCACGAATGTCACGCGCAGCGCGCCGCTCAATCCGGCGCCGGCGCGGCGCGCCGCGACCAGCGCGCGCTCGGCCTGGATCACCGTGCGCTTGCATTCCTCGAGGAACACCCGGCCTGCCGGGGTCAGTCGCACGATGCGGTTGGTCCGCTCGATCAGCAGCGTTCCCAGTTCTTCCTCGATCTGCTTGATCGTGACCGTGAGCGGCGGCTGCGCCATGTTCAGACGATCGGCGGCGCGGCGAAAGCTGAGTTCTTCTGCGACGGCGATAAACTGTCGAAACTGACGCAGCTCGATCATGTCCGGTCCGACAGCCCCTCGATTCCAGCCGGGGAGCAGGTTATCGGAATGGTCCGGCAAACACGAACGAATTCAGGCGCGCGAACCGGCAGCACGCCCGCCAGATCGAGCCCGGCGGATGCCTAGGCCGCCACGGAACGAAGCCGCGGGACGATCAGGACCAGCGCGATCGAAAGCATCAGCAGGGCGGTGACATAGAACAGCCCCGCGGAAAAATTGCCGGTCGCATCCCGCAGGAAGCCGATCACCGCCGGGCTCACGGCCGACCCCAAAAGACCGACCGCGCTGATCAGGCCGATGCCCGCCGGCCGCGCCGCTTCCGACAAAAGCGACTGCGGCAACGTCCAGAACGTGCACATCGCGCAGAACGCGCCGGAAACCGTGAAGATCAGACCGACCAGCCGCAGCTCGGGCTGGGGAAAATAGATCACCAGCAGCCATCCGGCCGCCGCCATGCCGAGGGCTGCGACCACGTGCCAGACGCGCTCCTGCATCCGGTCCGAACTGCGGGTCCACAACGGCATCAGGATCAAGGCGCAGACGGCCGGGATCGCCGTGACGAAGCCGACCTGCGACAGCGAATAGGCTTTCAGCACTTCGCGCACGATGGTCGGAATCCACGTCGCATTGGCGTTGATGGTGTTGACGAGGCAGAAGTACGCCAGCGCAAGCAGCAGGATCTTCGGTTCGGTGACCTGCTTCCAGACGGATATCCTGGGCTGCCGGCCGGACGGCTGATCATCCGCGAGCATCGAGGTCACTGTGTTCTTTTCGGTCTCCTCCAGCCATGCCGCGTTCCTGGGCTTGTCGGTCAGATAGACATAGGCGACCACGCCAAGGATCACGGCCGGCAAGCCTTCCAGCAGGAACAGCCAGCGCCAGCCCTGCAACCCCCATGTCCCGTTCAAATGATCGAGGATCAGGCCGGAAACGCCGGCGCCGAGCGCCATCGCGACCGGCTGCGCCATCATCAGATAGCCGTTGGCGCGCGCGCGATGCGAATTCGGAATCCAGTAGGTCAGATAGAGCAGGACGCCCGGCACGAAGCCGGCCTCCAGCACGCCCACCAGAAAGCGGACCAGATAGAGGCTGTTCGGACCGACCACCAGCATGGTGGCGGCGGACGCAAGCCCCCATGAGACCAGGATGCGCGCGATCCAGACGCGGGCGCCGTAACGCACCATCAGCAGATTGCTGGGGATCTCGCAGGCGACATATCCGACATAGAAGATGGAATTCGCCAGCCCAAAGGTCGTCGCCGTCAGCAAGAGATCCTTGTTCATCGACAAAGCGGCGAAGCCGATATTGATGCGATCGAGATAGTTGAAGATGTAAAGGACGAAAAGAAATGGAATCAGGCGCCGCCAAACCTTCTTGATGGCGGCGTCGCGGTTGATTTGTTGCGACATGCTGCCATCGACCGCGATCGTGGTCATGGATTTTTCCCCTGTGTTGTTCTTTTTGGCCTGATTGTTCAGGCCGGTTCGCTTCAGACGGCGAGCTCTTGCTTTATCCCGGCAGAATCAATTTCTTCACCGGCGTAGGATCGAGGTTGAAGACGCGCGCCGCATTCAGCCCGAGGATGTTGCGTTTGGCCTGTTCGGTCAGGAACGGCAGGTCGCAGATCTCCTGCGGCAGATCGAAATCGAAATGCGGCCAGTCGGAAGCGAACATCAGCTGGGTTTCGGCCTTGATCATCTCGAAGGTATTTTCCAGCGCCTTCGGATGCGTCGTTTCCATCGGCTGCGTCGTGTAGAAGCAATTGTGATTCATGTACTCGCTGGGCATGCGCTTGAGCTGCGGCGCCTCGGAAGGACGCATCAGATACTGGTCGTCGAGCCGCTGCATCAGGAACGGAACCCACGCCAGGCCACTTTCGACCCACAGCGTCTTGAGCTTCGGGAACCGCTCGGGAATCCCGTTCAGGATCCAGTTCGTCATATGCACCATGTTGCACCAGACGAAGCCCAGCGCGTGCATGCCGAGAAACCGGTTGACGGTCGCAAGCGACGGATCCTGCCAGTGATAGCCGGCGTGGAAGGCCAGCGGCTTGCCGGTTTCCTCGATCATGGAATAGAGGCGCATATA
>JBAUUA010000257.1:0-9142 GCA_049582465.1 Bradyrhizobium sp.
CGGAAAGCCGCGCATAGACCATGCCTTGCGCATCCCCAAGCGCCACGCCGGCGCCTTCCAGCGCGCGCAGATAGGCGACGCCCGACGCCAGCACGAACGCCAGCTCCTGCACTTCCGATCCGCCGGACTCGTGGATGACCCGTCCATCGGCGACCGCGAACGGACCCTTGAAGCCCATGGCGGCGAGGCCTTTGACCGCGCCGGTCACCGCCGGCACGATCTCGGACCACGCGTAGGGGCTCGATCCCCAGACCGCGCAGGCGCCGATCGGGTCGAGGCCGAAGCGAATGTCGCAGGTCGCGGGATTGAGGCCCTTGCGCTTCACATATTCCGCGACCTGAATGGCAGCCATCCGCGACTGCGGCCCGACCTGGAGTTCGATTCCTATCCCGGCATCGACGAAAACGCCGTCGAGGACTTTCTCGACCGCTTCCGCCGTCGGCTCAAGACCAAAGCCATGGGCGCCATTGGCGCCCGCGAACACCAGCGTCAGTCCGGTGGCGCCGTTTTCCAGATCGTGCTTCGCCTGCGCGTTCGCCTCCGCGGCATCCGGATGATCGATCCGCTGCATGATCTGCCAGGGCGCGGCCGCGGGCCGCCCCGCGACCGGCACGGCACCTTTTGCGCGCGGGTAGATCGGGTCGATCTTCAGGCCGTCGGAGGTCTTGCCGACCAGTTTCTCGAACGGCGCGCCCTTCAGCACGCCGTCGACCAGCTTGTGCCAGTCGTCATAGGTCGCAGGCGCGAAATCCGCCGCCAGCCGCAGGTCTTCGGTTACAGAGGCTTTGCTCAAGGTCATTCGGCAGGGTGCTCCCGGGCGCCACTTTTGTTGTTGGACCCGAAATTGCCACGTGGCGGCGGCCAAGCCAAACGGTTGTTTTCGGGGTGAGGGGGCGGTTTGCGGTCAGTTCAGGTCGGGTAACCGCTCGATCCCCTCGGTGGACGACTGGGCCAGCGCCGCAGCAACCCGGCGTCCCGCAATGACACGGTCGGGCGCGATCTCGGCGAGCGGAACCAGCACGAAGGCGCGCTCGAACAGGTGCGGATGTGGCAGCGTCAGTTCCGGCTTTTGCATGGAAACGTCGTCATAGGCGATCAGGTCGAGGTCGAGCGTGCGTGGACCCCAGCGCCTTTCGCTGGCGCGATCGCGGCCGAACTTGCTTTCGATCTTGTGCAGCGTGAACAAGAGCGCGTGGGGATCGAGCGCGGTTTCGATCTCGATGCAGGCATTGATGAAGGGCGCCTGCGCTTCATCGCCCCAGGGCGGGGTGGCGTAATCGGACGAGCGCGCCTTGAGCACCGCCTGCGTCATCCCGCAGATATTGGCAATCGCCTTTTGAAACGTCGCGCGGACGTCGCCGACATTGCCGCCAAGCGCGATCAGGACGTCAGCCATGCGACGGCGCTTGCCGCGTGCGCGTCAGCACGACGCCGACATCCTCGAAGATCGCGGCGATCGGCGCATGCGGCTTGTGAACGGTGACCTTGACCGCGCTGATGCGCGGAAACGTCGCCAGGATGGCGTCGGCCACCGCGCCCGCCGCGCGCTCCAAGAGCTTGTAATTGGCATCCTTGAACGCCGCGGTCGCGGTCGCGACCACATTGGAATAGGACACGGTGTCGGCGAGGCGGTCGGTGCGCGAGGATTCCGACAGATCGGTCGCCAGTTCGAGATCGATGACAAAACGCTGGCCGACCTCGGTCTCATGTTCCATGACGCCGTGGCGGGCATGGATGACGACGCCCGTGATGAAGATCATGTCGGTCATCGTTTCTCCCAAATTGCCGCTGCCACGCGCAGCGCCTGCACGGTTTCCGCCACGTCGTGGGTCCGGATGATGCGCGCGCCGCCTTCTGCGGCAATCAGATGCGCCGCGATCGAGCCGCCGAGCCGCTGATGCGGCTCCGAAGGTGCGACCGAACTGATAAAACGCTTGCGCGACGCGCCGACCAGCAGTGGCAGGCCGAAGGCGCCGAGTTCGCGCAAGCGCGCCAGCGCGATCATGCTCTGCTCGGGCGTCTTGCCGAAGCCGATGCCGGGATCGAGCACGATGTTTTCACGTGAAATGCCCGCCTTGGTCGCGATCTCGATCGAGCGGGCGAAGAAGGCGGCAATGTCCTGCATGATATCGATGCCGGGATCGGCGCGGTCGCGGTTATGCATGACGATGACAGGCGAACCGCGTGCCGCCAGCAGGGCGGCCATGTCGGGATCGCGTTGCAGTCCCCAGACGTCGTTGGCGATGGATGCACCTGCATCGAGCGCCCAGCCGACGACCGCCGATTTCATGCTGTCGATGGAGACGGGAATACCGAGCGAAACCACCTCGGACAGCACCGGCTGCAGGCGTTGCAGCTCCTGATCGGCCGAGACCGGTTCCGCGCCATAGGGGCGGGTGGATTCCGCGCCGATGTCGATGATGTCGGCGCCCTCGGCGATCATGCGGCGCGCCTGCGCCAACGCGCGCTCCGGCGCGATGAACTGGCCGCCGTCGGAAAACGAATCCGGCGTGATATTCAGCACGCCCATCACGGCCGGATACGGCCTGGACAACAGCGCCGGCCAAAGCGGATGACCGGCGAGGGCGGCCGCCGGGGCGGGTCTGGACGTGGTCGCGATCATGCCGTCGCTTTGCGCGGTCCGTGCATGGGAGTCAAGACTCCGCGCGCCTCGGCAGGAGCACGGCCGTGCCTCCTTCGAAGGGCTCTAATAGGTGATTTTGGGCTGCAGCTTGCGGGCCTGCGCGATCAGCTGCTCGACCGACTTTTCCGAAGGCAGGACGCGGACGAGTTTGCGCCTGGTATTCACTTCTTTCATATTCTGCGCCAGACGCGCCGGATTGCGAAGGGCGAGCTCGCGAACCGTGGTGACGCCGGCGGCGCGCACCAGCCCGACCTTGGCCTTGCCCATGCCCGGGATCCGCATGTAGTCCGAAACATTGGCCCATTCCAGCAATTGCTGCTCGCTGATGCCGGTCTTCGCCGCCAGCATCTTGCGGCCCTTCACGGTCCGCGCCGCCTCGAGCAGCCCATCCGTGGTGCGAATGCCCAGCGATTTGAGTTTTGAAGCGGCGAAGGCTGGCAAGCCATCAATCTCGGAGATTGGATATGTCATGGTACTCAATTTGAAAAAATGTGCTTCAAGCGAACTGGCTGAGGCCCGGTGTCCCCTTGATGATCTCGCCCATCTGATCAGCTCCGATCGTGTCGCGACCGAACCTGAAAAGTTCACGCGCGACGCTCTGGATCTCGCCCATGCCCAGGCCAAGCCCCATCAGCTTGGTGCCGAGCGCCATCAGGCCGCCGCCCATCAACCTTCCGAGACCGCTGCTCTTGCCCGAGGCCGCAATCGCAGCTTCCGCGCCCGGAATCTTGTCGATCAAAGCCTGTACTTTCTCCGAAGGGCCCTCGCGACGCAGGAAGCCCAGAATGATGCCGATGGTTTTTTCGGCGACAGCATCATCGATGCCGGCCTTCGCGGCCAGCCTTCCAATCAATTCGTCCATATTAGCCCGCCCTCATCCGGTTTGGTGCCGGACCCTTGCTTGTGAATTTATCTTGATCGTCCGCGCCGCGAATTACAAGCGACGACCGCCTTCGATGATACGATTCCGCCTCGATCACTTGACAAGTGTTGCAGCAATGCAAGAGCTGGTGCGGATTTCGCAAAAAAATTGTCGCGTCAGGCCCATTCGTTGCAACTTTGGTTGGAAGTTTGCGCGAAGCCGGTCGATCGGGTTCGATCAAGGCGGGTTTTTCAATCCGCTCGAGGGCGCGTTGAGCGGTTTCAATCGGGTTGCAACATGCAGTATGATACCGGGGGTCGGGCAACTAGATGCCCCGACGCGCGAAGAGGCGATGCAATGGTGACTCCCGATAACAAATTGGCCGATACCGACGAGAAAATCTTCATCGGCAAGGGTGAAGCTCCGGCGTGGCTGACGCTCGGGCTTGCCAATCGCCATGGCCTTGTCACCGGCGCTACCGGAACCGGAAAAACCGTGTCGTTGCAGGTGATGGCGGAAGGGTTTGCGCGCGCCGGCGTGCCGGTGTTTGCCGCTGATATCAAGGGAGATCTCTCCGGAATCTCCGAAGTCGGCGAAGCCAAGGATTTTATCGTCAAGCGGGCCGGCGACATGGGCCTCAGCTTTCAGCCCGACCAGTTCTCGACGGTATTTTGGGATGTATTCGGCGAGCAGGGCCATCCGGTGCGCGCCACCGTCACCGAAATGGGGCCGTTGCTGCTGTCGCGGATGCTCGATCTCAATGACGTGCAGGAAGGCGTGCTGAACGTGGCGTTCCGCGTCGCCGACGATAACGGTCTTACACTGATAGATATGAAGGACCTCCGGGCGCTGCTGGATGCGATCGTCCCGGACACCGGCAAGAAGGGGGCTGACGGCGACGACGATCCGCTGGCGCCGATCCGCAAGGCCGCGCAGGGTTTCGGTAATGTCACCAAGGCGACAGTCGGCACCATCCAGCGCCAGCTGTTGGTATTGGAAAACCAGGGCGGCACGAAATTTTTCGGCGAGCCGGCGCTGACGCTGAAGGATTTCATGCGCACCGACAGCGACGGCCGCGGCATGGTCAACATCCTGGTGGCGGACAAGCTAATGCAGAGCCCGCGGCTGTACGCGACGTTCCTGTTGTGGATGCTGTCGGAATTGTTCGAAGAGCTGCCCGAGGCGGGCGATCCTCCAAAGCCCAAATTGGTGTTCTTCTTCGATGAGGCGCATCTGTTGTTCAACGATGCGCCGAAGGCGCTGATGGACAAGATCGAGCAGGTGGTGCGGCTGATCCGCTCCAAGGGGGTCGGCGTCTATTTCGTGACCCAAAATCCGATCGACGTGCCGGACAAGGTGCTCTCCCAACTGGGCAACCGCGTGCAGCACGCGCTGCGCGCCTTCACGCCGCGCGACCAGAAGGCGGTCGCTGCCGCCGCGCAGACCTTCCGGCCCAATCCGAAGCTCGACACGGCCAAGGTCATCATGGAGCTCGGCAAGGGCGAAGCGCTGGTGTCGTTCCTGGAAGGCAACGGCACGCCGGCGATGGTCGAGCGCGTCATGATCCGGCCGCCATCGGCGCGGATCGGACCGATCACGCCCGAGGAACGCAAGGCGATCATGGACGCAAGCCCGGTGAAGGGCAAATACGACACCACGATCGACGCCGAATCCGCCTACGAGATGCTGCAGAAGCGGGTGGCCGGGACCGCGGCGCCCGCGGACGGGTCGGCCGGGGGCGGGGGAGGAATTCTCGGCCAGATCGGGGGAATCGTCGGGACGATTTTCGGCACCAACGTATCGCGCGGAAGATTGTCGACCGGTCAGCTCATCGCGCGAAGCGTCACGCGCTCGGTCACCAACAAGGTGGTCGGCGGAGCAGCCGCCGATCTCGGCAAATCCGTCGCCGGCTCGATGGGCGGCTCGGTCGGCCGCGCGCTGGTGCGCGGTGCGCTCGGTGGCCTGCTGCGGCGCTGACTTTTAATCACTTGTCGCCGTTACCCCCTCTTATTATGCGGAAAGCCTGAGTGTGCTGAAATACCCGTCGCTGCGAGCACCGCTCGATATTCTGTTTCTGGTCTGCTGTATCGCGCTGACGGCCGACGTGCTCGCTCCGGAAATTTTCGGTCACGGCAAGACCAAGGATTATCCGCTCTGGTTCTGGGCCGGCCAGCAGGTGCTTCACGGCGGCAATCTCTACCCCAGCGATCCCAAAACCTATTTCGAATTCATCTATCCGCCGCTGCCCGCGGTGCTGCTCGCGATACCCGCGTATTTCGGCAAGCTGTTTCTCTATACCTGCCTTGCGGTCTTGAACGCGGTCGCGTGGTGGATGACGGCGCAACTCTCCAACGCAATGACAGGGTCGGGCCGAACACCGGGCCCGTGGCTGTTCGCATTGCCAGCGTTTGCCACGGTCACCTTCGTCTTCGACATGTTCGATCTCGGCCAGCCGAATCTCGTGCTGCTGGCGATGATGTTGTACGGCTTCTGGCTGCTGCAGCACGAGCGGCCATGGATGTCGGGGAGCATGTTTGCGCTGGCCACCGCGATCAAGGTATTTCCGGTGGCGGTGTTTCCCTATCTGGTGTGGCGCCGGCAGTGGGCGAGCGCGGCAAGCATGGTCGTCTTCACCGCGATCTTCCTGTTCGTGGTTCCGGCGCCGGTGCGCGGCTTCCAGCATAATGTCACCGAACTGAAGACCTGGTTTCAGGGCATGGTGGGAACGAGTTCGGAGCAGGGGTTCGGCCAGCGCGGCGAGCAGAACTGGTCGTGGGTCAATCAGTCGATCATCGCGGTGACGCACCGGCTGGTTCGCCCGGTCAATTACAACCAGGATGATCCGGCCAGGCCGCCCGCCTACATGAATCTGGCTGACGTCAGCTTCAAGACCGCGAACTGGATCGTGCTGGCGGTCTCGCTTTTGATCGGGCTTGGCTTCATCGCGGTCATGCCGCCGCGCGCGCGGGTGACACCGCGCTCCAATGCCGAAGAACTCGGCATTCTGTTCTGCCTGATGACGGTGGCGTCGCCCCTGGCCCGGCAGTATTATTTCCTGTGGCTGTTCTTTCCGGTCACGGTCCTGATCCACCGGGCGGCCTATGATCCCCGCGCAACCGTACGGGCGGGCACATGGGCCGGGCTCGCGGTCGCCGGGCTCCTGATGTGCCTGGCGCTCCCGGTGTTCCCCAGGGATCTGCAGGCCTTCGGGAACAATCTTGCCGCCGCGGCGGTGATTGCCGGGGAACTGGTCTGGCATATCCTGCATCCGCCGCCGGACAAGATGGCTGGCTGCCTGCCTCCGGCGGAGCTAAAAACCCAGACGTGACGTAGCCCCAGGGAAACTGCAAAATGTCCAACGCACCGCAATTGCAACCGGTCCTCGACCGCATCGACGCCGATTTCGACAACAGCCTCGAGCGGTTGTTCACGCTGTTGCGGATCAAATCGATCTCGGCCGATCCGGCTTTTGCCGGCGACTGCAAGGCGGCGGCCGATCATCTGGCCAGGGATATCGGCACGCTCGGTTTTTCGGCCGAGGTCAGGCCGACCGCCGGTCATCCCGCGATCGTCGCCAAGAGCAATGGCAAGAGCAATGGGAGCGGCAAGGGCGGCGCGCGGCCGCACGTGCTGTTCTACGGTCACTACGACGTCCAGCCGGTCGATCCGCTCAATCTCTGGCACCGTCCGCCGTTCGAGCCGGCGGTGACCACGCATGCCGACGGGCGAAAGATCATCGTGGCGCGCGGCGCCCAGGACGACAAGGGCCAGCTGATGACCTTCATCGAAGCCTGCCGGGCCTGGAAATCCGTCACGGGTTCGCTGCCGCTCGACATCACCATCGTGATCGAGGGCGAAGAGGAAGTTGGATCGAAAAATTTCGTGCCGTTTCTCGAGAAGGTCAAGGACGAGCTCAAGGCCGACTTCGCGCTGGTGTGCGACACCGGCATGTGGGATCCCAACACGCCGGCGATCACCACCTCGTTGCGCGGATTGCTCTACGAGGAAGTGAAGATCAAGGCCGCCAACCGCGATCTGCATTCCGGCATCTTCGGCGGCGGCGCGCAGAATCCGATCCGGGTCCTGACCCGCATCCTCGGCGGCATTTTCGACGACAACGGCCGCATCACCATTCCCGGCTTCTACGACGGCGTGAAGGATCTTCCGCTCGATGTTCTCGCCCAGTGGTCGAAGCTCGATCTGACGCCGGAAAGCTTTCTCAAGCCGATCGGGCTTTCGATTCCCGCCGGCGAGAAAGGCCGCCTGTTGATCGAGCAGATCTCCTCGCGCCCGACCTGCGACGTCAACGGCATCATCGGCGGCTATACCGGCGAGGGCTCAAAGACGGTGATTCCGGCGGAAGCCTCCGCCAAGGTCTCGTTTCGTCTCGTGGAGGGCCAGGTGCCCGACAAGATCCGAAAAGCCTTCCGCGACTATGTCACGGCGCGGCTGCCGGGCGACTGCAGCGCGGAATTCGGCGACCATTCCAGCGCGCCGGCGATTGCGCTCGACTGGAACATGAAGCCGCTCGCCGCCGCCAGGCGCGCGCTGACCGAGGAGTGGGGCAAGGAAACGGTGCTGATGGGCTCGGGTGCCTCGATCCCGATCGTCGCCGACTTCAAGCGCACCCTCGGCCTCGACACCGTGCTGGTGGGTTTCGGGCTCGACGACGACAACATCCATTCGCCGAACGAAAAATACGACCTCAAGAGCTTTCACAAGGGCATTCGGTCGTGGGCGCGGATTCTCGCCGCGCTGGCGGAAGCGCCGCGTTGAGGCAAGGGGATATCCATGATCTTCAGGCCGGACCGCATCCGACCGGGCATCGCCGGCATGGTCGGTTTGGTGGTTGCAACTGTCGTTGCGACTTCGGAGAGCCTCGCACAGAGCGTTTCAGCATAGGAAGCGGTTTCAGGATGGAACCTTATTCTCACGTCCCACCTGCTCGGGTTCAAGAATTTTCCAAAAGAGGCGAAGATCAAAAACGAGAATGGGACGGTATATGTGCAGTTCACCATCGATCGGGACGGCCATTTGCTGGACAGTCGAATTGCAAGGTCGAGCTGCTACGATGATCTCGATGACGAAGGGCTTGCGACTGTCCGCCGAGCGGATCCGTACCCACCGTTCCCGATCGGGATCATGGAAGCTCGCGCCACTTTCATCATTCCCATCATCTTCAATACGAAACGCAACCCGCCGGAGCCGTCCACGGTCGAACCCAGAGCGGGGTGTGTCGTTAGATGAATCGAAACGGAATGACGTTCGGTCGGCCAACGCTTGGGACAAGGCCTGGAACACGAGCAAAGACTACAAAGCAAGAACGACTAGAAAGCAAAAACGCCGCCCGGGATTGGGCGGCGTTTTGATTCGTAGTGCAGAGGTTGTTGAGCCGGATATTACATCGAAATCCGCAGATTTCAATTCTTGTAGCTGGGGTCGAGACGGTCGAGCTTGCGCAACAGCGCCGGCCAGACCAGCGTGGTCGAGCGCAATTCCTGCCGGTCGGGGTTGTTGAGCAGCTGGGTATTCTTGTCGACCACGGCCGGGTCGACCGGATAGGCTACCGGCCCCAGCATGCGCGTGCGCACCTGCATGGTGCAGGCCCGCTCCAGATGGAACATGCGCTCGAACGC
>JBAUUA010000258.1:0-2678 GCA_049582465.1 Bradyrhizobium sp.
TTCCTGATGGACCGCATCATGGGCGGCGCCGGCCTGCACGGCCGCGCCTTCATTCCGCTGCTGTCGAGTTTCGCCTGCGCCATCCCCGGCATCATGGCAACGCGGGTGATCGACAACCGCCGCGACCGGCTGACCACCATCCTGATCGCGCCGCTGATGACCTGTTCGGCGCGGATCCCGGTCTACACGCTGATCATCTCCGCCTTCATCCCGGACACGCAGGTCTGGGGCTGGGCCAATCTGCGCGGGCTCGTGATGTTCGGCCTCTATGCGGCCGGCATCGCCAGCGCGCTCGGCGTGTCGTTCCTGATCAAATTCTTCATGTGGCGCGACTATGCGCCGGCGCCGTTCATGCTGGAGCTGCCGGACTACAAGATGCCGCGCCTGAAGAGCATCGCCATCGGCGTCTATACGCGGGCGAAGATGTTCCTGCAGCGCGCCGGCACCACCATCTTTTCGATGATGGTGCTGATCTGGTTTCTGGCGTCGTTTCCGACACCGCCCGCCGGCGCCGAGGGCCCCGCCATCAACTTCAGCCTCGCTGCTGGCATCGGCAAGGCGCTGGAGCCGCTGCTTGCTCCGCTCGGCTTCAACTGGCAGATCGCGGTGGCTTTGATCCCGGGCATGGCCGCGCGCGAAGTCGCGGTGGCGGCGCTCGGCACCGTCTATGCGATCGAGGGCGGCAAGGAAGCCGCCGACCAGATCGGCCAGGTGCTCGCCACCAAATGGAGTCTGGCGACCGCGCTGTCGCTGCTCGTCTGGTACATCTTCGCCCCGCAATGCGCCTCCACGCTGGCGGTGATCCGCCGCGAGACCGGAAGCTGGAAGTGGATGGCGATCACCTTCGGATACATGTTCGCGCTCGCCTATGCGGCGAGTCTTGCCACCTACAACATCGCGCTCGCGCTCGGCGCCGGCTAGATTGATCGCGGCTCCGGCAGGACCGCACTTTGATCGCCCCTCCAGCAGGCGATCGGCGCGGGAGGCGCGAAATCAGGCGCTGACGGCTGATTGCAGGATCGCCTGCTTTTTCCGGTTCGCACGGGATTATCCGGCGAGGGACTGGAACGTAAGCACCGCATGCGCATTTTCTGTCCGGCTGGCAGGACAGATTGATCATGATCATGAGGCGGCGCGAGTTCTTGGCGGGAACCGCTTTACTGGTGCTGAGCACCATGAAAAGCCGGGCCACCATCATTTCCGGCGGCCTGCCCTGGGCGCCGAACGCGGGCACGCCGCCGATCCCGGTCAGGCCGGGCCCCTGGCATTATTTCACCTCGGATGAAGGCCGCGCGGTCGAGGCGCTGGCCGACCGCATCATTCCGCCCGATCCGCAAACGCCGGGCGGCAAGGATTCCGGCTGCGCCGTCTTCATCGATCGCCAGCTCGCCGGGCCCTACGGCCGCTCGGAAGGTCATTACAACCAGCCGCCCTTCATGCCCGGCACCAGGCAGCAGGGCTCGCAATCCGCGAAGGGGCCGGCGGCAATCTATCGCGAGGCGCTGGCCGGGCTCGATCGATATTGCCAGTCGGCCTATCAGGACAAACGCTTTGCCGATTTGTCCGATGAACAAAAGGATGAAGTTCTCAAAGGCCTTGAGGATGAGAAGGCAAAACTTGAAGGCGTCGACGGCAAGTCCTTCTTCGCGCAGGTGATCAAGGACGTGCAGACCGGCTTCTTCGCCGATCCGATCTATGGCGGCAATGTCGACATGGTGGCGTGGAAAATGATCGGCTACCCCGGCGCACGCTACAATTATCTCGACTGGGTCGATCGCCACAATGAACGCTTTCCGCTGCCGCCCGTGAGCCTGATGGGCCGCGCCGACTGGTCACCGAAACCTTGAGTGCGAGGGGCGATGCCTAAAAAATTGCCGAGGAAAGACGTCGTCATCATCGGGCTGGGCTGGACCGGATCGATCCTGGCCCACGAACTGACTGACGAAGGCCTCGACGTCATTGCCATCGAGCGCGGTCCCTGGCGCGACGCGCCGACCGAATTTCCGTCCAACTACGCCCAGGACGAATTGCGCTACCGCATCCGCCACGAGCTGTTCCTGCGGCCGGAGCAGAACACCTTCACCTTCCGCAACAAGATGAACCAGACCGCGCTGCCGATCCGCGACTGGGGTTCGTTCATGCCGCCCAACGGCGTCGGCGGCGGCGGCGTGCACTGGAATGCGGAAACCTTCCGCTTTCTGCCCTCGGATTTCGTGCTGAAGACGCATCTGACCGAGCGCTACGGCGCCGCCTTCCTGCCCGAGGACATGACGATCCAGGATTACGGCGTGATCTATGACGACCTGGAGCCGCATTACGACGCGTTCGAATATCTGTGCGGCACCTCGGGCACCGCGGGCAATCTCCGCGGCCAGATCCAGGAGGGCGGCAATCCCTTCGAAGGACCGCGGTCGCGGCCCTACCCGACTCCGGCGCAGAAGCAACCCTTCAGCCACACGCTGTTCGGCAAGGCCGCGCGCGAGCTCGGCTACAAACCGTTTCCGCAGCCCTCGGGCAATCTGTCCCAGGCCTACACCAATCCGCTGGGCTTGCGCATGGGCCCGTGCACCTATTGCGGCTTCTGCGAATGGTTCGGCTGCGGCAATTATTCCAAGGCCAGCCCGCAGACGACCATCCTGCCGCTCCTGGTCCGCAAATCGAACTTCACGGCGCGCACC
>JBAUUA010000259.1:0-4147 GCA_049582465.1 Bradyrhizobium sp.
TCGCGGTCAACCTGCCGCTCCTGGTGTACTGGCAGGCGCTGGGCGAAGCCTTGACGATCTGCAAGCCGCTCAATCTTCCGGCCGACCGGCTGATCGACATCCTGACCGATACGTCGGGCGCGCCGACCGCCATGAAGGGCCGCGGCCCGGTCATCGCCAAGGTGCTGGCCGGCGCGCCGCTCGGCGAGACCGCGTTCGGCCTCAACGCAGCGAAAAAAGATCTCGACTACGCGGTCCAATTCGGCGCGTCCCTCCATGCGGAGATGCCGGTCACGGCCAGCGCGCTCGCCTGCTATCAGGAGGCGGAAGCTGCGGGTCTCGGCGATGCCGACGCTACCGCGGTATCGACCCGCTGGACCCAGCGCAAAGCCAAATCATAGTTCCGTCAAACATCACGCCCCGCACAATTCATTCAACTGCAGAGTCCATTCAAATGATCGATCGCAAGAACCGCTATGGCCGCACCGCCGCCCGCATCAACGACGCCGACGGCCTCGCCCGGCGACCGTCTTCCGTCACGATCGACATCCACGCCCACATCGTGGTGCCCCAGGCTGCCAAGCTGGCGCAACCGCATGTCGATATCAGCCGGATCCCGCTGGCGTATTTTGCGGATGCCGCGACCAAGGAGATCAACGCGCAGCAGGAAAAGGACGTCGGCGAGGTCATGACCACGATCGACCGCCGTCTGTTCGATCTCGACAAAATGGGCATCGACATCCAGGTCGTGGCACCGGCGCCGGGACAGTGTTACTACTCGATCGACCCAAAAATCGCGGAAGCCGCCCATCGTCTCGCCAATGACGGCGTGGTGGAATACTGCTCGCGCAAGCCCGACCGCTTCGTCGGGCTCGGCGTGGTCACGTTGCAGGAGCCGGAGATCGCGGTTCGCGAGCTCGACTACATCATGAAGGACCTGAAACTAAAGGGCATCGAAATCCTGACCAATGTCGACGGTCAGGAATTGTCCGATCCGAAATTCCGCCCGTTCTTTGCCAAAGCCGAGCAGCTCGGCGCATTCATCATGATGCATCCGAACGGATTCACCCATGGGGAGCGGCTGACCCATTTCTATTTCAACAACGTGCTCGGCAACCCCCTCGATACGACTCTGGCGCTTCATAATCTCATTTTTTCGGGAACGCTGGCCCGCTTTCCCGATTTGAAGCTGATGGCCGTGCATGGCGGCGGCTATCTGCCGGGCTATTCCGGGCGGATCGATCATGCCTGGGGCGCGCGTCAGGATTGCCATGCCGACCTGCCACTGCCGCCGACCACCTATCTGCGGCAAGTCTATCTCGACACCGTGGTGTTCTCCTATCACCAACTCGCCTATCTGATCGACGTATTCGGCCCCGACCGTATCGTGATGGGCACCGACTATCCCTTCGACATGGGCGAATATAATCCGGTCGGACATGTCGCAGGCGTGCACGGCATGGACGATGCGACGCTGGCCCAGATCGCCGGCGGCAACGCCGCGCGAGTGCTCGGGCTTGACGTTTAGTGACCACTAGTGCGCAACGGCCGTCTTGAATCCATGCTGCTCGAAGGGGTGTGACGTCTTGAAAGCCGACAGCTTGAAGCACTGGTCGGCTAAGCGCGCCACCATCGGAAAAGCGCCGAGTTCGAGTTTGACATATTGTCCGGTAACGACGTGGCCGGCGATACAGATGTCCGCCAGCCCCGGCTCGGCGCCAAGTGCAAACGGAGCCGGCGGGCGCCGCGCCAGCAGCCGTTCGTAGCTCTCGAGTCCCTCGGTGGTCCAATGCCTGCCCCATTCCTCGATCGCCCTGGCATCGGCGCCAAAGGTCTCGGCGAGATGGTTGCGGACGCGGGGCGTCACCAGCGGATGCGCGTCGGCTACCGTCATCAGCGCGAGCGAACGCGCATAGGCCCGCTCCTTGGGATCCTCGGGAATGAGGCGCGGCTCGGGCTGGATATCGTCGAGATATTCGATGATCGCCAGCGACTGGAAGATGGAATGGCCGTCGTGAATGAAAGTCGGCACCACCCGTTCGGCGTTGACGGCCTCATACCCCGGCTTGAACTGCTCGCCCGAGAGGATGTCGATCGGAATTTCCTCGAACGCGAGGCCCTTAAGCCTGAGCGCGACCCGGACCCGAAACGACGCAATCGACCGCCAAAATCCGTAGATTTGTATGCTCATCGGAAGACGCTCCAGCTTGCCAATGTTCCACTTCGGCTGAAAACCATATTGCCGGTCAGATAAGCCAATTGTCATTTGCGATGCAATATCGCACGATCAAACGCCTGAAATCACGAGCAAGAAATGTCCCGACCCAAGAACGTCCTCTGGATCATGTGCGATCAGCTTCGCTTCGACTATTTGGGTTGCACGGGGCACCCCACCCTGAAGACGCCGAATATCGACGCCATGGCCAGGCGGGGGGTGCGCTTTTCGAACGCCTATGTGCAGTCGCCGATCTGCGGCCCGTCGCGGATGTCGTTCTATACCGGCCGCTACATGCGCTCGCACGGCTCGCACTGGAACGGCTGGCCGCTGCGCGTGGGCGAGCCGACGCTCGGCGATCATCTCAAGAAGATCGGTGTGCGCAATGTGCTGGTCGGCAAGACCCATATGACGCCAGACCTCGAAGGCCTGAAAATGCTCGGGATCGCACCGGACTCGATTATCGGCGTGCATGTCTCCGAATGCGGCTTCGAGCCCTATGAACGGGATGACGGCCTGCATCCCTCCGGCAGGCCCCGCCCGAAATACGACGCTTATTTACGTGAACGCGGATATGACGCCCCCAACCCCTGGGAGCATTGGGCCAATTCCGGCGCGGCCGATGACGGCACGCTGCAGAATGGCTGGCTGCTGGTGCACGCCGATAAGGCAGCCCGCGTTGCCGAGGAGGATTCCGAAACACCCTATATGACGCGCCGCGCCATGGATTTCATGATGGAGGCGGAAACGGATGGGCGGCCATGGTGCCTGCATCTGTCCTACATCAAGCCGCACTGGCCTTATATCGCGCCCGAACCCTATGCCAGCATGTATGGCCCAGGCGACGTGCTGCCGGCGGTCCGTTCCGAGCAGGAAAAGCAGAGCGCGCATCCGGTTTTCGCCGCCTATATGGACATGCGCTACTCGCGCAACATGGCCCGCGACGAGGCGCGGGAAAGAGTCATTCCGACTTATATGGGCCTGATCAAGCAGATCGACGATCAGATGGGCATGCTGATGCAGTTTTTGGAGACGCGCGGCCTGCTCGATACCACCATGATCGTATTCACCTCCGATCATGGCGACTATCTCGGTGATCACTGGATGGGCGAGAAGGATCTGTTCCACGATCCATCCGCCAGGATCCCGCTGATTGTGATTGATCCGTCTGCTTCAGCCGATCGCACGAGGGGCACGGTTTGCGACGCGCTGGTCGAGGCGATTGATCTCGCGCCGACCTTCATCGACTATTTCGGCGGCAAGCCGCCGGATCATATTCTTGAGGGCCGCTCGCTGATGCCGCTGCTGCAGGGCGCGACGCCGGCGGACTGGCGCAAGGTCGTATTCTCGGAATACGACTATTGCATGCAGGACGTCCGGCTCAAGCTCAACCAGCCGATCGAGCAGTGCCGGCTGTTCATGGTGTTCGACGGGCGCTGGAAATACATTCACGCTTCGGGCTTCCGGCCGATGCTTTACGACCTTGTCGAAGACCCCGGGGAATTGACCGACCGCGGCGAAGACCCCGCCTGTGCGGATGTCGTCGCGCGGCTGCAATCGGCCCTGTTCGAATGGGCGCTTCATCCCAAGGGCCATATCACCACCAGCACCGAGAAGATCGCCGCTTATGCGGAGAAGCAGCTCCAGGTCAAAGGCGGAATCCTGATCGGCATCTGGGACGAAGCGGAGCTCTCCGCTATCCGGAAGAAGATCGGCATCGCGGAAATCAATACGTGATCTTGTAGCCGGTTGCCTTGACGATCGGCTGCCACAGGGCGATGTCCTCGGCGAGTTCCTTGCTCAGACCCTCCGGCGTGCTCCCAACCGGAATCAGGCCGATCGCCAGCAGCTTCTCGCGCACGTCCGGCTTGGCGAGCGAGGCCGCCACGGCCGCGCTGAGTTGCCTGGCGAAATCCTGCGAGCTGCCGGCCGGCAGCCACATCCCGTACCAGC
>JBAUUA010000260.1:0-10191 GCA_049582465.1 Bradyrhizobium sp.
CTCGAACGCGCGCGGCTGTGGTACGAGCCGCACCTCGAGCGGATCCACGAGGATTCCGAGACCCGCCGCGCCGATCTGATCCAGCTCGAACAGATCGCCAGCGGCTACCCCTCGCGGGAGCGCTTCCTCACCGAGCTGACGCTCGATCCTCCCGACGCCACCAGCGACCAGACGGGCGTTCCCCTGCTCGACGAGGATTACCTGATCCTGTCCACCATCCATTCCGCCAAGGGCCAGGAATGGAAATCGGTGTATGTGCTCAACGTGGTCGACGGCTGCATGCCGTCGGATCTCGGCGCCGGGACGTCGGCCGAGATCGAGGAAGAACGCCGCCTGCTCTATGTCGCGATGACGCGCGCCAAGGACGATCTGCATCTTCTGGTGCCGCAGCGCTTCTTCACCCACGGTCAGCACGCCAAGGGCGACCGCCACGTCTATGCCGCACGGACGCGGTTCATTCCATCGGCCCTGCTCCGCCTGTTCGAACAGACCACCTGGCCGATTATCGCTGCAGGCCCGGCCGCGCTTGCCGCGAGCCAGGGACCGCGCATTGACGTCGGCGCCCGCATGCGCAGGATGTGGCGCTGAGACGGAGAATGAAAATCATGGCGACTACCGATTTCGGCAGGCTCCTGAGGCCGATGCGTCCTGTGATCCTGATGTTGGCGCTGTTTTTCCCGGCGAATTCGGTCCTGGCCGCCAATGCGACCGTCAAGGACGGCGCCACGCTGCAGATTGCCGGAGTCACCTACCGGCTTGATGGCGTGGACGCGCCGGAATTAGATCAGATATGTCTCGACGATCATGCCGATCCCCGGACCTGCGGCGTCGAAGCGCGCGACCAGCTGGCAAAACTGATCGGAAGGCGCGCTGTCCATTGCGAGGATCTGGGAGCCGACAAGACCATTGCCAAACGGCATGCCGGCCTTTGCACCGTCGACGGCGAGACCACCAGCCTGAACCAGTCCATGGTACGTCAGGGACTTGCGCTGAATTCCGACCCCTCTGCCAAGGGCCGTTTCAAGGACGACGAAACCACCGCCAGGGATGGTAAAAAGAGCCTGTGGCGCGGATGCTTTGTCGCGCCCCAGGAATTCCGGCATGGCAGGAAGGACGGAACGCTGCTCGGGGCTGCCTGCCGAACCGACAAGGACCGCGAAATCCGGGCAGTGCTGTTTCCGGAAGAATTCACCGCGCCGCCCGGCTGCAACATCAAGGCCAAATTCGCGGTCCGCGCGCGCGTGACCGGCAATCTCGGTATCTATCACCTGCAGGGATGCCGGAGTTACGCGCCGCTGACCAAGCCGGATCGCTGGTTCTGCTCCGAAGACGATGCGCAGGCCGCAGGCTTTCGCCGCGCCTATAACTGCCGGGCCGCGGCGCGGCGAAAGTAAAGCCGATAGAACGGGATGACTCTTCTTCGAATCGTCATCCCGTTTTATCTTCTTATTTGAGCATGATCTTTTCGGAAAACCGGTTTCCACATTTCCGGATCATGCTCTAGCCGCGATCCGGGCTGACGGGCGCGAGGATGCTGCGGGCGACCTCGCCCACCGGCAGATGGTCATTCGGCTGGCCGCCGATCAGCGCCATGTCCATGGTATAGGCGCCCAGTTCGCACATCACCTGCGAGGCGATATCGCCGAGCGGGATGAACTCTCTGGCAAGATATTCGAACTGGGCGCGCGCCTGACGCAGCGTGGTCTTGGGCACGACGGCATTGGCATCTCCGGTCGCCTCCTGACCGTTCCGCGGTGGCGGCAGCAGAACGGCTTCGGCGCCGGCGTGAGGCATGATCGTCTGGTTTCTCAGGCTGTTGATCCCGTCGAAGGCCGCGCGAAGCTCGGCGCGCTTGGCTTCCAACGAAGCAACCTTCTCCCTGAGCGCGTCGTGCTCGCGCTCGGAGACCGTACGAAATGTGGCGAGCTTATCGTCACTTGCCTTCAGCCGGTCCTGCAGTTCATCGCGCTCGCGGCCGAAGGCGAGCCGAAGCTCGGACAGTTCCCTCTCACGCGCGGCCAGTTCTGCCGCGCCGTCTTCGCGCTCGCGGTCCAGATCGCGCCGAAGCTGGTCGCATTCGTCGACCCGCGTCTCCAGCGTCGCCTGCAGCGCCTCGCGCCTCTGATCGAACGCCGCGCGAAGCTCGTTGAGTACCGCTTCGTGCGCAACGGATTTGGCCGCGCGTTCATCGCGCTCTCGGCTCAAGGCCTCGCGAAGCACGGCAAGCTCCGCCTCCCGCGCCTGCAGCGTCCCCCCGAGCGCCTCGCGTTCGGCCAGCAACGCCGAGGCGATGTCCAGGTGCCCGTCGATGTCTTGCTTGAGCGCGTCGCACTCGGCTTCCAGCGCGTCAGCGTGCCGGCTCAGGGTTTCATGCTTGTCTCGCCAGAGACCCTCTTCCTCCGCTGCCGACAATGCCTGCGCGGTCAGCCCTTCCAGGAGATCCGCGGCCCGGCGCAAATAGGCCCCGTTGTAGCCGTTGGCCATCATTTCGGCGAACCGGCGCAAAAAGCTGACGGTCTCCGCGACATCGGGGGTCTCGGGCGCCACGGCAGTGTCGATCATGAAGTCTTACTTTCCTAGGCGCCATTCCCGAAGCGCGCGGTGATCAACACTACATGGCCCCGCCACGCGCGGCCCGGGCGAAAACGAACCGGCTCGAGCCGCAAAGCTTGCGTCCGATTTGCCTTGCAAACGGTTTTCCAGATTGGCGGCGGCAAAAATAGGGCGTCGGCTGGACAGCCCCAGTATGGCGGAGAGAGTGGGATTCGAACCCACGGTACGGTTTCCCGCACACACGCTTTCCAAGCGTGCGCCTTAAGCCACTCGGCCATCTCTCCGGATGCCCTCTCTTGAAGGGCCATGGCGACTTTTGCAAGTGAGGGCGGCGAAAACCGGGGATATTTCCATAACCAACTGAATGAATTATATAATTTTTCGTCCCGCTTGGCCGCACGGACCGCTAAACCGAAAGCCGGTCAGCCGCGACGACAGAATATGGCCGCGATTCAACGGGCGGAGGGGCGACATGACCATCGATCGGGCGCTGGCGTTCTGGATTTTGATATCCGCGGCAATGGCGGGTAGCGCCGCGCCAGCACTGGCGCAGGCCTGTACCCGGCAGGGTGTCGACGTGAGTTGCGACGACGGCCGGCGCGGCGTGCTCTCCGGCGATACGATCATCTGGGCGGATGGCACCCGGTCGAGCCTGACCTCGCCGCATCCAAGCGTGATCATCGGCAACAAATCGTCCGTGATCGTGGGACAGGGCGTGTTCGTCGGCCAGGGCAAGGGCGTCGTGCCGCTCGAAAATCCGAGCGCGCCGGAAAGGGCGCGGTGTCCAATGCTCGATGGCGTCTCGTATTGTTATTAGAGCTTCGGTTCTGATTGATTCTCGTTTGACGCGTTTCTTCACGCGAACCGGCTTCCACTTCGCTCGAACGCTCTAATGATATCGCACGCTGCTGTTGACCGAGCGCAGCGGCCACGGCTCCGGCGGCGGCTCCGGCAATAGCGGCTGCGACCGCCATCGATCGCTCCGGGTCTCCTGCAGCGCGTCGACGAAATCGGCGAACCAACCCTGGATCGTGCCGGCGTGAAGCTTCTCCATCATGGCTTCCCAGCGCAGGCGCCGTTCGGTCAGGGGCATCGAGACTGCGGTCGCAATCGTCCGCGCCATGCCGTCGATGTCGTTCGGATTGACCAGCAGCGCGGTGTCGAGCTCGTTCGCGGCGCCGGCGAATTTCGACAGTACCAGCACCCCGGGATCCGCCGGATTCTGGGCCGCGACATATTCCTTGGCCACCAGATTCATGCCGTCATGCAGCGGGGTGACGACGCCGATCTGCGCGGTGCGATAGAGCCCGGCCAACACGGTCTGGCTGAAACCCTTGTTGAGATAGCGGATCGGGGTCCAGTCCACCTCGCCGTGGCGTCCGTTGACGTCGCTGACGAGCTTGGCGAGTTCGTTCTGCAAATTGCCGTAGGCCTCGATCGCGCCGCGCGAGGGCGTTGCGATCTGCAGCAGCGACACCGTGCGCAGAAGCGACGGCTGCAGCGTCCACATGCGATCGAACGCGTTGATGCGGTTGATCAGTCCCTTGGAATAGTCCAGCCGATCGACGCCGATCGCGAGCTTCTCGCCGTTCAGGCTGCGCCGCAGCCGCGATACGTCGGGATGCGACACGGCCTTGGCGGCCTGCTGCGCGAATTTTTCGGGATCGATGCCGATCGGAAACACCGCAACGCGCGTCCTGCCGAAGCGCGAGGCGATGACACCACCCTCGACATCGAGGCCGAGATCCGACGATATGTAGCCGAGGAAGTTGTCGCAATCCCCCTGGGTCTGGAAGCCGATCAGATCGTAGGCCAGCATTGCCTCGATCAATTCGCGATGATGCGGCACGCCTTCGATGACGCTGCGCGCCGGCCACGGTGTATGCAGGAAGAATCCGAGCGGCTGGGTGACGCCGAGATCGCGCAATTCCGCGCCGAGCGCGAGGAAATGATAATCCTGGATCCAGAACGCCGAGTCGGGCTTTTGGAAGCGCAGCAGCGCGCGCGCCATGAAGGCGTTCACTTCGCGATAGCTGAGATAATCTTCCTGCGAGGCGCGGATCAGGTCGGAGCGGGAATGCAGCGCCGGCCACAGGGCCGAATTGGCAAAGCCTTCATAATAGCCGCCGTAATGCGCCGCCGGCAGATCCAGCATGGCCAGCGCGCCGGCGCCGAGCGCTTCGATTTCGGCGAAGGGCTCCTTCTGGGAACCGTCGCGGACGCGACCTGAGGAACCGACCCAAATCGCGCCGGATTTCTCCACCACGGGCAGCAGCGCGGCGGCAAGACCGCCCGTCATGGGCTCATTGGCCTTGCCCCGCGCGACGCGATTTGAAACGACGACGAGGTTCACAGGGCCCTCTCCTGATAGTGCTCGTGTGTTAACAGCCATTCATCAATATGGTTCCTCGTCACCCTTTCAACGAAATGAAACCAAATTCGGGCCGCGCCGCGGCGGAACCCGGCCGTTCGGGCGCGAGTTCGGCATTTTTAAAATGACAGCGTGAGTGACAGATAACGCTTTCGGAACTTGTTTCTGCGCGGTTCCGTTTCACCGTTCTGCCGCAGCATTGCCATCGATGAGACGCGCGAGCCATTCGCGCACGTCGCGCGGCTCGTCGAAATGATCGGCGACACCTTGCGCGCGCCTGCCGACGGAAAATGCCACGCCTCTGAAATCGGGCATGATGGCGAACACGCTCTCGTCGGTAACGTCGTCCCCGATGAAAATGGGGCGGCGCCCCTTGAAAGGTTCATGAGTCATCAGTTCGATGACGCCGGATGCCTTGTTGAATCCGGAATGCTTGATCTCGCAGACGCATTTGCCCGGCATCACCTCGATCGGCGCGTTCGGCAGGTCGGCTCTGATCAGCGACACCGCTTCGTAGATCGCCTTTTCCGCATGCGGCGCCAGCCGGTAGTGCAGCGCCAGCGAGTAGCCCTTGTCTTCCAGCAGAATGCCGGGGCTGAGTTTTGCGATCGCCGCCAGTCGGCGTTTCAATTCCTTGTCCATCGGCGGCGCGTGGGTTGCGACCGCCTCGCTATCCGTAGAGAGGCGCATTTCCGCGCCGTGGCCGCCGACCGCCGGGAATTGCGCGGGGGCAAAGATCAGATCGATATCGTTGAGCGAACGTCCGCTGACCAGCGCCAGCGCGCCGGAAGTTCTTTCGAGCAGCCGGTTGAGGGTGGTCGCCAGTCCCGGCGGCACCCATACCTCGCGCGGCGTCGGCGCCAGATCGAGCAGCGTGCCGTCGATGTCGAGCAGGATGGCGAATTCGTCGAGCCGCCGCGCCAATTCACGCGCAGCCCATTTCGACGGCGTCTGGTCCGGTGATGGACTGTCCTGTTGCAACGGCACCTCGTCGAGATCCTGATCCACCAAGTCCTGGTTCATTTCATTCTACTCCACAAAGGCCAGCGGGCGGGCAACCGATTCCAGCGACCGGCGCTCGGCCGCGATCGCATACCGCCAGGCGATGACGGCCGCCGCGATCATCAAAGTCGATCCAAGCAGGTAACCCGCGAACACGCTGTTGCGCGAACCGGTATCGATCAGCGCGCCGAACAAAACGGGACCGGCCACGCCACCAATTCCGGTTCCCACCGCATAGAACAACGCAATCGCCAGCGCCCGCACTTCCAGCGGAAAGGTTTCGCTGACAGTTAAATAAGCCGCGCTTGCGGCGGGAGAAGCGAAGAAAAAGATGACCATCCATGCAATGGTCTGGGTCTCGGCGCTCAAGACCCCGATCGAGAACAGATAGCCGGACAGCGCCAGCAACGCGCCCGACGCGCCATAGGTGAGCGCGATCATGGCGCGGCGGCCGAGCGTGTCGAACAGGCGGCCGAGCAGCAACGGCCCGAGGAAATTGCCGGCCGCGAAGGGCAGGATGTACCAGCCGATCTGGTTGGCGGCGATGCCGTAGAAGTCGGTCAGGACCAGCGCGAAGGTGAAGAAGATCGCGTTGTAGAAGAACGCCTGCGCGATCATCAGCGACAGCCCGACCAGCGAACGCTGGCGATAAAGCGAGAACAGCGTGTGCGCGACTTCGCGCAGCGGCGTGTGGTGGCGCATCTTGAGCCTGATCTTCGGCCATGCATGTTGACGCGGGTCCTGCACATGCCCGGTGACCGAGCGTTCGATATCGTCCACGATCGCATGCGCCTGTTCGGGATGGCCGTGAATCATCAGCCAGCGCGGGCTTTCGGGTATCCACATCCGCATCACGAACACGATCAGACCGAGACAGGCGCCGGTGAGATAGGCGAGCCGCCAGCCGAGATCGGGACCGATCAGATGCGGATCGAGCAACACGATCGCGCTGGTGGCGCCGAGCGCCGCGCCGATCCAGAAGCTGCCGTTGATCACGAGGTCGGTCCAGCCGCGATAGCGCGCCGGCACCAGTTCCTGGATGGTCGAATTGATCGCGGTATATTCGCCGCCGATGCCGGCACCGGTCAGAAATCTGAACAGCGCGTAGCTCGTGACGTTCCAGGACAGCGCGGTAGCGGCGGTCGCGGTGAGATAGAGCGCGAGCGTGATGAAGAACAGCTTCTTGCGTCCGATCCGGTCGGTGAGCCAGCCGAAGCCGAGCGCGCCGATGACGGCGCCCGCCAGATAGGCGCTGTTGGAAAATCCGACGTCGAAGTTGGAAAATTGCAGAGTAGGGCTTTCCTTCAGTGCCCCCGACAGCGCGCCGGCCAGCGTCACCTCGAGCCCGTCCAGAATCCAGGTGATGCCGAGCGCCAGCACGACGCGGGTATGGAAGGCGCTCCAGGTGAGCGCATCAAGGCGGGAGGGAATGGAGGTTTCGATGACGCGGTCGTCACCGTTAGGCTTCGCGGACGCCGACATATCAGCGTGTTTGGGCGCGCTATCATCGACCGCCGGGCTGAGCTGCAAATCCATCGATCGGGACCAATGAGGAAACACCCGGGAATGCCGCATTCCAGGGCTCTCATGCGTGAATGCGGCTTGCCTGCCACCGGGGTCAACGCAGCTGTCACCACCGGGTTCCCGCAAACTGGCTGCGGAACCGATTGGGATGACGGCCGTTTTACGCTGAAATGACATGGAGTTGGCGCGATGGCGGACAGGAAGACAACGCGAAAGGCGACGGCGCGCAAGACCGTAGGAAAAGGCACCGGAAAGTCGGCAACCCGAAAGGCCGGTTCGGCGCGAGGAAGGTCGGCGAGCACAAAGACGCCAAAACGCTGGTCGCAGCGCGTGACCGAGCAAAGCGACGCGCTCGATCTCAGGCAAGGCGTCTTCAAGCTGACCGATCCGAAGAAAATCGCGGCTTCCCTGAAACGCTCGGCGGAACGCAGTTCGCGCCGCAAGGCCGGCGCCTACCGCTCGGCGCTCTCGATGCTGACCTTCTATATCAACCGCGCCGGCAAGGGTTTGCCGAAGACCCAACGCGCGCGGCTGGAGCGGGCCAAGGGCGAATTGAAGCGGGCGTTCGGGAGGGAGGAATGACATGGCGGCTTTTCGGTTTAACCACTGGCGTCTCTGGAATGCTGGATCATCCGCTTTCGCGGGCGATGACAGACGGGGGACCCGATGATTTTTTGCGATCGTCATTGCGAGCGCAGCGAAGCAATCCATAGATCAGAAAGAAAACTGGATTGCTTCGCTGCGCTCGCAATGACGTCAGAATACGGCTTCGCGATCTCGCCGCATGTTTCGCGCGAGGTTTTGTCAGTTCGTTCCGCCCTCTTCAATCAGAGGGCGCGGGGATGCCGGGCGCCCGATGCGCCCGATAGCCGCGTGTGCGAAGGTAGCGTGAGAGATGCACACGCGTTAGTCAGGTCACACCGGCAAACACCCGGCATTCCCCGCGCAATGGTTTACGGCTTACTCCGCGCTCTCCCCGGTGACCGGGCTTTTTTGCCACCGTCATCCCCGAGAAGCTTGCTTCTCGAGAACTTGATGCCAGCGTCGGGGCATCAGGACCACACGGCTTCACCGTCCGCGAGTCCGCGCCCTCGTCAGGAGCGCCCCTCACGTCCACCGCATCCCGCCTCGCGTTTCGTGACGTTGCGCAACGCCCCTCGGAGTGGGACGGGACGGCGGCGGATATAGAACTGATTTGGGTATGGCGGCAAGCACAATTTCGGAAATTCAGAAGTAATCTTCAGACGCGGTCCAGAGGATCTCGCTCGTTAGGCAGTCGCACGACCGAGGTACCGATCATCTGCATCGCCGCGTGGTGACCAAGATTCAGTCCCGACCCCCTAAGCGGACATATCTGGACATGCCAAATCGCCGCGAATGACCCAAGACGCACATCGGCAAATGTCGACAGCGGAACGCAGGCCCACTAGGCTTACAGCCCTGAGAAGCGCAACGCAAAATCGAGCAAGGTGACCATGCCTGCATACCTGATTGTCCAAGCCACGATTACGGACGAGCCCCAATATCAGAAATACCGCGAAGCAGTCGTTCCGTTTATCGCCAGCTTCGGCGGCAAATTCGCCGCTAGAGGCGCAAAGGTCGAAGTTCTCGAAGGCGAGCATGATACGCGATCAATAGTGATGTTTGAGTTTCCCACCATGGAGGCGATTCATGCCTTCTGGAATTCTCCGGACTATGTGCCGATAAAAAAATTGCGCGAGGGGGCCGCTACCATAAATGTTTGGGCGTTTTCTGGCGTCTGAAAACCGAATGTCTATCGTCGGCCCCTAACGGACTTGGCCACCGCTCTGATGGATGTCCGCTTTCAGGGGTGAGGCGGAAGACATCTGCTCGAAGCGACTATTTCAGGCTTTGACCCGAACCGGACATCGGTGCCTCGCGAGACCCACACTGCGCCGGGACGGCCTGTTCCCTAAAAGGGCGGGACATCAGGAGCCAGCTGTCAAGCTATGTCATCCATGGCTAGAGTCGGTCGCGCGCTTGCCGCGATATGTTCTCGAGCAAGCGCTGGCTGGTCAGCACAAGACAGTAATAGCCGAATTGCGGATTCTGAAAATAAATCTCGAGCAGCTTTTCATAAGTTATAGTCATCACCTGCCCGTCTTCGATGCATTCGACGGTCGCGGTTCTGCGGCGACTGGGAGTAAGGAAACCGAGTTCGCCCACGAGACGTCCCGGCGGAAGCTCGACGTCGATTTCCCTGACCAAAAGCCTTCCTGTGACCGTTAGAAACATTTCGGAAGCTGCGTCATCCTTCTTGAACAATTTATCTCCCCGGCGATATCTGCGCCCGGTCATGAAAGGTTTGAGCCATTCCAATGAGGTGTCGCCCTCCGTCGCGATACGTGCCCTTTTGATCAGTTTGAGCATTTGACGGAGGCGGATTGCATTGATCGGCAGCAACAACAGATAGAGGAAGAAAGCCCCGACATTTCCCGAGAGCGCGCCATAGGCGACGAAGAACATACAGCCGACCATGTTCGCGACGCGTAGCGGCACTATTGTATGCATCAGCAAGGTAGCGACAAGAAAGATGGCGCCAACCAGAGCGAACATATTGGCAAGCGTGATGTTGGCCAGCACAATTTCCAGCAGCCGGTTGAATAGTGCGTCGTAGGTGATGTTGTTCGGATCGAGACCAATTTGAACCAGAATCTTTGCGATCCTGAGATTGTCCGCCGCCGTATCAAGAATGCGGTCCAGTATCGTCGAAAGATCTG
>JBAUUA010000261.1:0-1704 GCA_049582465.1 Bradyrhizobium sp.
GGGAACCTCCTCGATCCTCTTGATCGTCTCGGTGCTGTTCCTGCGCAACCAGATCAAGCCGATCCTGCGGCTTGCGGATGCCGCCGAACGTTTTGGCAAGGGCCGCGAGGCGCCGAATTTCCGCCCCCGGGGCGCGCGCGAGGTGCGTCGCGCCGCGCACGCCTTCCTCGAGATGAAGGCGCGCATCGAGCGCTCGATCGAGCAGCGCACCGCGATGCTGGCCGGCGTCAGCCACGATCTGCGCACCATCCTGACCCGCTTCAAGCTCGAATTGGCCTTGATCGGCGACAGCCCCGAGGTCGACGGCATGCGGCGCGACGTCGACGAGATGTCGGGCATGCTGGAGGACTATCTGGCCTTCGCGCGCGGCGACACCGGCGAGCACGCGCAGCCGACCGACATGGCGGCGGCGCTGGAGGAGTTGCGCAGCGACGCCGAGCGCAACGGCCACACCGCCACCGTGGCGTTCCGCGGCCTGCCGGTCGTCACGGTGAAGCCGGCGTCCTTCAAGCGCTGCCTCGGCAACCTCGTCTCCAACGCCGCGCGGCACGCCAACGCGATTTCGATCACCGGCCACCGCGATCACCGTTATTTGACCGTCACCGTCGACGACGACGGACCCGGCATTCCCGCAAGCATGCGCGAGGAAGTGTTCAAGCCGTTCCTGCGGCTGGACGACGCCCGCAACCAGGACGAGGGCGGCACCGGCCTCGGCCTTGCCATCGCCCGCGACATCGCGCGTTCCCATGGCGGCGACATCACGCTCGGCGACAGCCCGATGGGCGGCCTGCGCGCCACGGTGCGGATCCCGGTGTAGGCGCCGGCCGCGATCAATCTGCATTCAGATCCACGACGGCCCTTACGCCCGCATTCCTGACGAGCGGGGCGAGATCAGGTGCACTACTGCGATTTCGGCAGCATGCCCTTGAGCTTTTGCATGTCCTTGACGTTCATCTTGAAGCCGCCGGGCATCACGATGTCGCCGGGCTTCTGATCGGGCTTGCAGGCTCCCAACCACTTCGCCTGGATCGTCGTCGTGGTCTCGCGCGGCGCGCCGGAGGGGCCGCCCTCGCTGTGCGACGTCGACTTGACGGTGTAGGCGGAATTGAAATCGCCCGTGGTCTCGGAATGCGAGGTGATCGACATGCCGCCGACCTTGCACACGGAATCGGTGACATAGCCGGTCGCGGTCTTCTGGAGATCCTGCTTGGAACAGACTTCCTTCGCCATCGGCGAGGCCGCGTCGGTCATCGCCTTGTCGGTGGTCTCGTCGGTACAGTGCTGCATGGTCATTTCCGGCAGCGGCGAACTGCTATTGAGCATCTTCAGTTCCCACAGGCCCGCCTTGCGCACCGGCATGTCGACGGCGCGTGCGTCAGGCGCCGGCAGCAATGCCAGAAGGCAGGTCCCCAGACACAAGAAAAGAAGCTGTCGCGTCATGCTCCCCACTCCGTTTGGCCGGTTCCGCCGGATGCGATGCGTGGCTCAGTAACGGGTGACCAGCGGCCGGTCATTGGCGCCATACGGCACCCAGCGGCAGGCGAAGGAGATGTAACCGCCATATTGGGGGACCACCGCCAGGAATTTCACCACCTTGCCGTAACGCGAGCAGTGATCGACCGCGAGCTGGCGGACATCCGTCTGCGTGGCCATGGGAAAGGCGATGATGCCGCCGGTATCGTTGCCCTTGAACGGCGGCACCCA
>JBAUUA010000262.1:0-4462 GCA_049582465.1 Bradyrhizobium sp.
TCCGCTCGACTCGACTTCGCGCATGCTGTCGCCGCTCGTCGTCGGCGAGGATCACTACAACACCGCGCGCCTGGTTCAGCAGGTGCTGCAGAAGTACAAATCGCTGCAGGACATCATCGCCATTCTCGGCATGGACGAGTTGTCGGAAGAGGACAAGATCGCGGTGGCCCGCGCCCGCAAGATCGAGCGCTTCCTGTCGCAGCCGTTCTTTGTCGCCGAAGTCTTTACGGGTTCGCCGGGCAAGTTCGTCGACCTCGCCGACACCATCAAGGGCTTCCGCGCGATTTGCGAAGGCAAGTACGATCATTTGCCGGAGGCGGCCTTCTACATGGTCGGGACGATCGAAGAGGCGGTCGAAAAGGGCAAGAAGCTGGCGGCCGAAGCGGCATAAGTATTCGAGATCGTCATTGCCGGGCTCGACCCGGCAATCCATCTCGAAAGATAAGTTTCTTGTTTGATGGACCCGCGGGTCAAGCCCGCGGGTGACCATGGAAAAAGCGGAACGACCATGGCCACCTTCCACTTCGATCTCGTCTCGCCCGAAAAACTGGCTTTCTCAGGTGAGGTCGATCAGGTCGACGTTCCCGGCGTTGAAGGCGATTTCGGCGTGCTCGCCGGACATGCGCCGATCGTGGCGGTGATCCGGCCGGGCATCCTCACCGTGTCCACCGCCGGCGCGCATCAGAAGATCATCGTGCTCGGTGGTCTCGCCGAAATGTCCGAAAAGGGCCTGACCGTACTGGCCGATGTCGCCACCTCGCTCGAGGAACTGGACCGGGCGAAATTCGCCGACACGATCTCCGAGATGGAAGCCAAGCTCTCCGAAAAGGAAGGCTCGGAGCTCGACCGCGAGATCGAGCGGCTCGATCACTTCAAGAGCATCCAGAACGAGCTCAGCACGACTGCGCTGCATTAAGCGGCTTGCGCGCCCGCGGGCGGCCCGCGCAAAACCCGATAAGCCCGACTTCAGCAGCGGCGTGTTCGGTCGGACCGAACTAAACCGCAGCGCTCATCCCGAGTACGCCGCGAAGCGCTGCGCCACCGTCCGATACACCTCGCGCCGGAACGGCACCACCAGATCGGCGACGCGGTCGAGCCGCTCCCATCGCCACTGGTCGAATTCCGCCGGCTGGCCGTTGCGTGGCGTCAGCGGATCGATTTCATCGTCGGCGCCGATGAAGCGCAGCGCGAACCATTTTTGGCGCTGGCCGCGGAATTTTGCGAGCCGGTGCGACGGCTGGCCGTCGAACGCGGGAAACTCGTAGGTCAGCCAGTCGGTCTCCGACAGATAGTCGGCGCTGGTGACGCCGGTCTCTTCCCAGAGCTCGCGCATGACCGCGTCGCGCGGATCCTCGTCCGCGTCGATGCCGCCCTGCGGCATCTGCCACTCCAGGCCGGGAAGAATGATCTCCGGCCCGTCATCCCGGAAGCGCCGCCCGATCAGGACCCGGCCGCCAGCGTTGAACAGCGCGATCCCCACATTGGGGCGGTAGGGTTTGTCTTCTATCATGGAGTCTCCGGCCGTCATTCCGGGATGCGCAAAGCGCAGACCCGGAATCTCGAGGTTCCGGGTTCATGCTGCGCATGCCCCGGAACGACGTAACGCGCTAGCCGCCTGCGAGCCGCGCAAACTCTTTCACCACGCGCTCATAGACCGGCCGCTTGAACGGGACGATCAGCTCGGGGAGATTCTTCATCGGCTCCCAGCGCCAGCTGATGAATTCCGCCTTGTGGCCGCCGCCGGGGTTGTCGACGTTGATTTCGGAGTCTTTCCCGGTGAAGCGGACCGCATACCATTTCTGCCGCTGGCCGCGATAGCGGCCCTTCCAGGTGCGTCCGGCGACGGTGCGGGGAATGTCGTAGATCAGCCAATCCGCGACCTCGCCGAGTTTTTCGACCGAACGGACGCTGGTCTCTTCATAGAGCTCGCGCTTGGCGGCCTCCCAGGTATCCTCGCCGGGATCGACGCCACCTTGCGGCATCTGCCAGACATGCGACTCGTCGACATGTTCGATGCCGCCGGCGCGGCGACCGATGAAGACGAGCCCTGTGGGGTTGATCAGCATCATGCCGACGCATGTTCGATAGGGCAGGTCTTCGTAGCGCGCCATTCCGTCAGAGCCTCTCCGCATCATATGGAGCGGACCGGCGCCCGACCCAAGAGCCGGGGCCGTGCCAGCCGGTTGATATCCAGAGCATGATCCGGAAAAGTGGGAACCGGTTTTCCCAAAAGATCATGCTTAAGCAGTAAGATGGAACGGGACGACGGTTGGAAAATCATCCCGATCTAGCTCGATTTTGATTTCAGCATCGCGGTTGTCAATGGCACAAGCATGATGCCGTGGCTTTCGAGCGTCTTGATCCAGGCGCCGATCCGCTCGATCGAAATCGGCAGCGCCGAGGCGATACCGACCGCGGTTCCGCGTTCCTTCGCCAGATCCTCCAGCTTTGCCAGCGCCCGGTCGATCTCCGCCGCCGTCGGCACAGCATCGATCGAGATGTCGGCCCTGGCGAACGGCATCGACTGGCCTGCGGCCAGCGATGCTGCGACGCTGCGCGGCGCCGAGCCGTCGTCGAGATAGCCGAGCCCGCGCTTGGCGGCCTCGCGGACGATGGGCTGCATGACCGCGTCGGCGGCCACGAAGCGTGCGCCCATGAAATTGGCGATGCCCGCATAGCCCTGGAACCGGCTGAGGTGCCAGTACAGCCGGTCGAGGTTCTGGTCGGGCGACAGCGTCGTGAGCAGGGTTTGCGGGCCCGGATCGTTGTCCGGGTAGTCGAACGGCTCCATCGGCACCTGCAGCAGGATCTCGTGCCGCTGCGCGCGCGCCCGTTCGGCCAGCTTGCCGGGATCGGACCCATAGGGCGTGAATGCCAGCGTCACGGCAGAGGGCAGCTTCATGATGGCCTCGGTGGTCTTGGCGGCGCCGACCCCCAGCCCGCCGACCACGACGGAAACCGTCGGCATCCTGGCAGCCTTGGCGCGATCCGCCTCGGCGGCGTAGACCGTGAAGGGTTTTAGGCCGTCCGCCACCATCGGGATCATGCCGTAGCGCGATTTTTCCAGCAGGCGCGGATCGATATTGGCCATCATGGCGGGCGCGGCGTCGGTCCCGGCTCCGGCCTTGCCCGGGGCGTCTCCGCTGCCGATCGGGACGTCGTGCCGCGCCCCGCTGGAGCCGTCGATGATGGTGACGGTCTTCTGCTCGCCCGGCGTTTCCTGTTTGGCCTCGGATTTGGCGCCATGCTCGGCTGCGGCAGGCGCTGCGGCGGCCTGTTTTTCTTCCGTCGGCTTCGGCGGACTGATCGCGACGCGGGCGATCGGCTCGCCGCCGAGCGGATTATCGTTGAAGAGGGCGAAGCCCGCGAAGGCAACCAGAAACAGGCCCAGCAGCACCGCAAGCAGCTGCATTCCGGTAAATGGCAGCCGATAGCGGCGTCTCCGGCGTGGTGTCGTCTGCCCAAGCGGCGTGCTCAGATCGTCGGCCGTCTCTGCCATGGCCCTTTCCCGAATCAACCGGGCGACGATACCACGGCCGGGCGAGGCCGAGGCAGATCCGCGACCTCGAGGCCGCCCAAAGTCGTCTTTCGGAACGTGTTCCGCAAGCTCCATTCAGCAGAAAGGGCGGCCCGAGGGCCGCCCTTTGCGCAAAAGCAGGCGAGCTAAAGCCGCAACCGGATCAGTTGGCCGCCTTGTTGGCGGGCTTGTCGGTCGCGGTCTTGTCGGCGGTCGTCGGCGCGGACGCATTGACCTTGATGCCGTGCAGGAGATCATCGGCCATCTTCAGCGCCTTGTCGTCCTTGGCGTCCGGCGGCACGTAGGATTGCGAACCGGTCTTTTCGTCGCCGTCGGACTTCAAATGCCCGCGCAACGAAGCTTCGCCCTTGGTGTCGGTGCGCGCCTTCAGCTCTTCCGGCACGTCCTGCACCACCTCGATGTCGGGAACGATGCCCTTGGCCTGGATCGACTTGCCCGACGGCGTGTAATAGCGCGCGGTGGTGAGCCGCAGCGCGCCGTTGCCGCTTCCGAGCGGGATGATGGTCTGCACCGAGCCCTTGCCGAACGAGCGGGTGCCGACCAGCGTCGCCCGCTTGTGGTCCTGCAGCGCGCCGGCGACGATTTCGGAAGCCGATGCCGAGCCGCCATTGATCAGAACGATTACCGGCTTGCCCTTGGTCAGGTCGCCCGGATGCGCGGAACGGCGCTGGGTTTCCTCGGCGTTGCGGCCCCGGGTGGAGACGATCTCGCCGCGCTCGAGGAAGCTGTCGGAGACGGTGACCGCTTCTTCCAGCAGGCCGCCGGGATTGTTCCTGAGGTCGATGACGAAGCCCTTCAGCTTGTCGCCGATCTGGTTCTGCAGGTTGGCGACTTCCTTCTTCAGGCCCTCGGTGGTCTGCTCGTTGAAGGTGGTGATGCGGATATAGCCGATGTCGTCGGCCTCGACATGCGCGCGCACCGAGC
>JBAUUA010000263.1:0-1810 GCA_049582465.1 Bradyrhizobium sp.
TTGTAGCGCGTCAATCTGGATGGGAACACAGCGACAATCAGGATGGCCATTTCGGCGGTCGCGGCGGGAGGATGATTGTCGCGGCCTGACGATAAGGCAAGCGATATTTTCGTGACGCGTGATTTGATTGTCGTGGAGCGACAATCAAGATGAGCCTTTGATTGTCGCGCGCGTTGGCGGACGTCCCGCTCCGCGGGCTTTGTCGACAGCCGCTTTTCGCCGATAGCTGTCGACGTTCATTTCGAGGATCGTGGCGTGGTGGACGAGACGATCGATCGCCGCCAGGGTCATGGCTTGATCCGGGAAGATTTTGCCCCATTCGCCGAATGGCTGATTGGCGGTGATGAGCATCGATCGCCGCTCGTAACGGGCGCTGATCAGTTCGAACAGCACGCTGGTCTCGGCTTGATCCTTGGTGACATAGGCGAGGTCATCGAGGATGAGCAGATGATATTTGTCGAGTTTGGCGATTGCCGCTTCGAGCACGAGATCGCGGCGCGCGATCTGGAGTTTTTGCACGAGGTCGGTGGTTCTGGTGAACAATACGCGCCAGCCCTTTTCGATCAGGGCCATGCCGAGCGCCGCTGCCAGATGCGATTTGCCGCCGCCAGGCGGGCCAAAACACAGGAGATTGGCGCCCTTTTCGAGCCAGGCGTCACCGGCGGCGAGCGCCTGCACCTGCGCCTTTGAGACCATCGGCACGGCATCGAAGTCGAACGCATCAAGGGTCTTTCCCGGCGGCAGGCGGGCTTCTTCCAGGTGACGTTCGAAGCGGCGCCGGCTTCGCTCCACCATCTCCTGTTCGGCCAGGGCGGCCAGGAAGCGTGCGGCGGGCCAGCCTTCCTTGTCGGCGGTCTCCGCCAAGGCGGCCCAGATCAGCTTGATGCCGGGCAGGCGCAGTTCGCTGAGCAGCAGCTCGACACGGGCGGCGTCGATCTTGTCGGTCGCATTCATGCGGCTTCTCCCACGGTCGCGGCGATCTGGTCGTAGATGGCGAGCGAGGGCAGCGTGACGATGACGACCGGCGGTGCCATGCCCTTCGGGCGGAAGCGTTCGATCAGCGCATTGAGATCCGGCAGAACGCCGTCGTCGAGGGCTGATTGCAGCACGACGGCGAGTTCCGCCTCGCAGGCACGTTCGTGTGCGAGCGCCAGAAGCCCAACCATGGCGCGGCACGCTGGTCTCTCGCCGATTCCAGCGAGCAAGGCGTCGAACGCAAGGGCGTAGACGCGGCGAGGAAAGAGCTGGTCGCGATAGACCAGATTGAGCAGCGCCATCGGCTTGCGGCGCAGGGAATGAATGACATGGCGATAGTCGATGACATGGCCATGTTTGCCGTTCGGCTGCGCTCGCCCGCGCCGCAAGGTGATGATGTGCGTCGCACCCTGGAAGCATTCGAGCCGGTCGTCATAAAGACGCACGCGCAGTCGGTGACCGATCAGGCGGGATGGGACCGAGTAAAATACCTTGCGCAACGTAAAGGCGCTGGATGTCGTGACGTCGACGTTGACCTCCTCATAGTCGGCGGTCTTGCGGACCGGCAGTTTCTTTAGCGCCATCCGCTCCTGGTCGATGCGCTTGGCATTGCGCGCGTTGCCGCGGCCAACGATCTCGTCGACGAAGCCACGCCATGCCGGAAGATCGTCGAAGTCGCGCGAAGCGCGCAGCAGCAGGGCATCTGCGAGCGCTCTCTTGAGATGGCCATGCGCGCTTTCGATCGAGCCGTTCTCATGCGACACGCCGGGATTGTTGCGGGTCGGCGTCATGCCGTAATGGCCGCAGAACGCCTCGTAGCGCGTCGTCAGATCCT
>JBAUUA010000264.1:0-6726 GCA_049582465.1 Bradyrhizobium sp.
ATTGATGTCGCAGACGGTGGCGCGAAAGCCCTGGCCGGACGCCTTGGCGGCGCGGAATGCGATGTCGCCCGTGCCGCCGGCGACGTCGAGCAGCGCAAACGGCGCATCGCCGCGCGGCGGATTGAGCGCGTTGATCATGATGTCTTTCCAGACCCGGTGCAGGCCCGCCGACATCAGGTCGTTCATCAGGTCGTAGCGTGACGCCACGCTGTGGAACACGTCGTTCACCAGCGTCTGTTTCTCGCCCAGGGGGACGTCCCTGAAGCCGAAATGCGTGGTTTGGTCCGGCCGATCCATGTCTTAACGCCCTCGAACTGATAGCGGCCGGACCATAGCGCGCCCGCCGCAATGTCGCTATCACGTCAGCATCACAAGGTGAACGCCCATCCATGCCCGAATTACCCGAAGTCGAGACCGTCCGCCGCGGCCTGCAGCCGGTGATGGAGGGGTTTCGGATCGTGAAAATGGAAGTCAGGCGCAAAGACCTGCGGTTTCCGTTCCAGCGCGATTTCGTGGCGCGGCTGGCGGGCCAGACCGTGACCGGTCTCGGCCGCCGCGCCAAATACCTGATGGCGGACCTTGCCTCCGGTGACGTGCTCCTGATGCATCTGGGCATGTCGGGCTCGTTCCGCGTCGTCAAGGACGACGGTGCGAGCGCGCCGGGTCAATTCCATCACGCGCGGGCCAAGGACGGCGCGCATGACCATGTGGTGTTCCACATGTCGTCGGGCGCTGCGATCGTGTTCAACGATCCGCGCCGCTTCGGCTACATGAAGGTCATTGCCCGCGGGGCGATCGACGAAGAGCCGCTATTGAGCGGCCTCGGCCCGGAGCCGCTCGGCAATGAGTTCGATGCCGCGATGCTGGCGCACTCCTGCGCCAACAAGAAGACCAGCCTGAAGGCGGCGCTGCTCGACCAGCGCGTGGTCGCCGGGCTCGGCAACATCTATGTCTGCGAGGCGCTGTTTCGCGCGCATCTGTCGCCGCGAAGGCTGGCCGCGACTTTGGCGACGAAGAAGGGCGAGCCGACCGATCATGCGAAGCGCCTGGTTACGGCGATCCACGCGGTGTTGAACCAGGCGATCAAGGCCGGCGGCTCCTCGCTGCGCGATCACCGCCAGACCTCGGGCGAGCTCGGCTATTTCCAGCATTCGTTTCAGGTCTATGACCGCGAGGGCGAGACATGCCAGACCGCCGGCTGCAGCGGCGTCGTCAAGCGCTTTACCCAGAACGGCCGATCGACCTTCTGGTGCCCGAACTGCCAGAAGTAATTCGCGGCACCAGGCCGGGCCCGGACTGACCGGGGTCCGCCCGACGCGCTCACAATATCTGGACGCAGCTGTAGAGGCTGTAGGCCGACAGCGTCAGCGCCAGCAGGAAGCCGCAGAGAAAGCCGATCGTGCCGAGCAGGATCGTCGTTGCCGCAAGCTGACGCCCGGGCGCGGAGGAATTGTTGTTCAAAATCGTCATGTGGCTTCCTTCCAGCAATCAAAACAGGGAAATAATTCGATCCATCGACGCGCGCGTGCGGGCGCTGAACGGCGGCAACCGGCAACGATAATGGCGCAAAGTGGATAGACCATCGATCGCACCACGGCGAACGTGGTGTTGAAATCCGTGCCGCGCGACAGCGTCGCAGCGAGTGCCGGCGAAAAGCCGAAGCTGAGGAGAGCGAGCGCGCAAAGCACTGCGATCCAGGCCGATATGGCGATGTTTTGCTCGGTAATATGCTTCATGGAGCGTCCTGACTGGCAAAATATTCTGCGAGCGGGCCGGCCCTTGGCGACTGCATCCGTCGCCGCGCGGTGCCCGTTGTCCAGCCAGATACGGGGTGACCAGCGACGCCGCCAGTTCAGGATCTGAATCCGGCCAATACAGAAACTGAACTGGAAACCCCCGCCGTCGGGCCATAGGTTTCCCGCGATAACCGCTGCGGAGAACAACATGACCACAGGCAGCTACCAGCAATTCTGTCCGGTCGCGATGGCCGCCGAGATACTGTGCACGCGCTGGACGATCATTCTGCTGCGCGAGATGTTCGCCGGCTCGAGACGCTTCAACGAATTGCGCCGCGGCGTTCCGCGGATGTCGCCGGCGCTGCTCTCGCAGCGCCTGAAGGAGCTCGAAGCCGCCGGCATCGTCGCGCACGCGGCGTCAAGAGCCGATCCGGCCGTGTCCGAATATCGATTGACGGAATCGGGGCGTGAACTCGGTCCGCTGGTGGAGGCCTTCGGGATCTGGGGGCAGCGCCGGATCGAATCGAAATTGTCGCTCCAGCATCTCGATGTGGATCTCCTGATGTGGGACATGCGGCGAAACCTGAACACCACGCCGATGCCGGCGCGGCGCAGCGTGGTGGAGATCGTCTATCCCGAGTTGCCGGCGGCGCAGCGGCGCTGGTGGCTGATCGTCGATCCCGGCACCGGCGTCGACCTCTGCAAGATCGATCCCGGTTACGACGTCGACCTCTACGTATCGGCGGACCTGCGGAGCATGACGGCGATCTGGCTGGGCCTCGATACCGTGCGCGCGGCCGTCGCCAATCACCGGATGGTGCTGACCGGAAGCCGCCAGCTTGCTTCCTCCATGCAAACCTGGCTCGGCTTAAGTCCGTTCGCGAAGGAACGGAAGCTCGCGAGCTAGCGATCGGTCGTCGCTGCGGGGGTGAAACAACGAGGCAGTACAGTTCGTGAACTGGATCGCGATTGCAATCTGCCGATAATCGGCCGGATTGATGATCCAGCAAGGGAGAAAGATCATGAGTTACATCGGAAGCTGCTTTTGCGGCGCGGTCAAAATCGAGGTGACGGGTTCACCGGAAGCCATGGGCTATTGTCACTGCAATTCCTGCCGTTCCTGGTCGGCATCGCCGGTCAACGCCTTCAGTCTCTGGAAGTCGGACGCGGTAAAGATCACGGCGGGAGCCGAGCACGTCGCGACGTTCCAGAAGACGCCGTTCAGCCAGCGCAAATATTGCAAGCTCTGCGGCGGGCATCTGATGGCGGGCCATCAGCCGGTCGGACTGATCGACGTATACGCCGCGACCATCCCGGCGCTGAAATTCATCCCCGCCGTCCATGTCAACTACGCCGAGACGGTCCTGCCGATGAAGGACGGACTGCCGAAGATGAAGGACTTTCCGGCGGAATTGGGCGGCTCCGGCGTGTTGGTGCCGGAGATGACGGCCGCCTGACCGGACGCCATGCGACGCGCTCCCTCCGCGCGAGGCGCAGAGGGAGCGCTTATCGTCGTGCTCGATTCGAGGGCGCGCGAGAGTTCAGGAAACCGCCGCATCCACTTTTGCAGGGGTCCGCAAATACATCGCGGGAACGAAGCTCGGCGACACCTCGAGTTCGCTGAGGATCGGCTGCTCTTCGAGCACGACGTCGCCATAGAGCCGGCTCTCGATCCAATGCCAGAGATCACGCATCTCTTCGGCCGATTTGCCGACTGGCGCCAATTCGGTCACCGCCAGCCCTGCGTTCAGCGCATCCTGGTGATCGTTGCGCATGACGATGAAAGGCTTGGCGAGAATTTCGGGTATATCGAGCGCCGCTTCGTCGCCGAGCGCGGTGGCGGCATTGCTGATGCGGTGGCCGCGGATCGGGGTCTGGTTGAGCACAAAGCCGAATGGCTTCCTCCAGATGCGGGCGAGCTCCAGCGTCGGGACGGTCGCTTCGATGTCGACAATGCTCGGGCGCACCGGGATCAGACAAAAATCGCTGTAGCGGATGGCGGCCGTGGTCGCGGCGCTGATGCCGCCGGCGGTGTCGACGATCGCTACCGTCACGCCGCTGCGCTGCAAAGACTGTAAACGCGGCTCGAGCTCCAGCGCCTTGTAGACCGCCTCCACCACTGGCGCGGGGTCGGCGCGGCGGCTCTGCCAGTTCGATAGCGTGCCCTGCGGATCGGTCTCGATCAGACGGACGGTATGTCCGGCCTCCATCGCCGCCAGCGCCAGCCCGATGGCAAGCGTGCTTTTCCCGCTGCCGCCCTTTTGGGTGGCGAGTACGATCGTCTGCATGGTCGGAAATCCTTCGGAAGCGTTTGTTTACGGGGAGCTGCGGTACGCACACCAACCAAGTGTGCGTCGCATTCTGCGACGCCGAGCATTTCTGCTCAGGACGTGCCCGCCCGATTCGCCAAGGGAATCGCGGCTGTCCGAATCACTAAACCTCACAACGATGACGCGTAATGGGGCCGATGACTATTCCGGATCAATACTCCCGTAAAAATACGGGGCCGATGCAGGCTCGCGCCTAAAAATTTCGCTTCGTGCGCCTAAAAGCTGCGCAAGCATACGTACTATTACGGCAACTCGTTGTTCCATTCTTTAGGGTTAACGCACAGCCTATCTCCACCTTAGCCGAGGGAGGAACTTGCCGTGCCGTTTCTGCAATTGAACATTCGTGGACGATTGATACTGGGTTTCAGCGTGCTGTGCGTGTTGCTGGCCGCCGTGGTCGGCACCACCATCATCAAGGTTCGCACGGTCAGCGAATCCACCGACCGGACGATCAACCTTCGGGTTCCGACCGCGATGACCGCCAGCGACCTCGTGGCGGGGGTCTATGCCTCGCTTGCGTCGCTGCGCGGCTGGCTGATCACCGGCAACGACGTATTCAAGGCCGAGCGCGCGGTGCTGTGGAAGGACATCCAGTCGCGCGGCTCAGAGATGGACCGCCTCTCGGGCCAATGGACGGTCGAGCAGAACAAGGTGGACTGGAAGCAGGCCAAGCCGCTGCTCGATGAACTGCGTAACGCGCAGGACAAGGCCGAGGCCATCGCCCACACCATCGACGAGCAGCCCGCCGCCAAGCTGCTGGCGACCGAGGCCGCGCCTCTCGCCAAACTCATGTTGCAAAAGGCGACGTCGATCATCAACGAGGAAGGCGGCATCGCCTCGACCGATGCGCGCAAGAGCCTGCTGATCGATTTTGCCGACATGCGCGGCAGTCTGGCGATGGCGATCGGGGCGATCCGCGCCTACCTCTTGACCGCGGACGTCAACTTCAAGAACGAGTTCGAGGAGCTCTGGGCGCTCAATCAGAAGAAATTCGACGCGCTGTCGAAGCGCCGCCCGGAGATGACTGCCGATCAGCAGAAAGCCTTCGACTCGCTCGTTGAAGCCCGCGGCAAATTCGCGCCGTTGCCGCAAAAAATGTTCGAGATCCGGGCCTCGGACCGCTGGAACATGGCGCAATGGTTCCTGACCAACGAAGCCGCGCCCCGCGCCAACAAGCTGCTCGACATCTTCGCAGGCGCCAGGGACAACGCAGGTTCGCGTTCGGGCGGCATGGTTTCGCGGCAACAGGACAGCCTCAAAAGAGACGGCGCGGCGGTTCTTGCGGAAACCAGTTTCCTGATGACCCTGCTCTGGGTGCTGATGGGTGTCGGCATCGGCGTTGCCGGCACGGTGGTTTATCTGACCAATCGTTCGATCGTGCCGCCGATACTCAAGATGGTCGGCGCCATGGGGCAGCTTGCCGGCGGCGATCACGCCGTCGAGATTCCCGCGACCGACAAGAAGGACGAAATCGGCCTGATGGCGAGAGCGGTCCTGATCTTCAAGGAGAACATGATCAAGGCCAAGGAGCTTGCCGCCAAGGAGGCCGAAGCCATCAGCGCGCGCGTCGCGCGGGCGGCGCGGGTGAACGATCTGACCCAGACGTTCGATGCGAATATCTCGACGGTGCTGCGGTCGGTGGCCTCGGCCTCGACCGAACTGCAGGCCACCGCATCGTCGATGACGGCGACGGCCGAGGAGACCAGCAACCAGGCGACGGCGGTCGCGGCTGCGACCGAAGAGGCTTCGACGAACGTGCAGACCGTCGCGGCGGCGTCGGAAGAACTGGCGAGCTCCGTCACCGAAATCGGCCGGCAGGTCGCGCAATCGGCGGCGATCGCGCAGAAAGCCGTATCGGAGGCCGAGCGCACCAATACGACGGTGCAGGGGCTGTTCAAGGACGCCGCCGGAATCGGCGACGTCGTCAAGCTGATCAGCGAAATCGCCAGCCAGACCAACCTGCTGGCGCTCAACGCCACGATCGAGGCGGCGCGCGCCGGGGAAGCGGGGAGGGGATTCGCGGTGGTGGCGGCCGAGGTCAAGAGCCTCGCCGAACAAACCGCGAAGGCCACCGATCAGATCAGTGCCCAGGTTTCCTCGATCCAGGCTTCATCGAGCGAAGCCGTCAGCGCCATCAAGGGAATCTCGACGACGATCAACGAAATGAGCGAGATCGCCTCCGCGATTGCGGGGGCGGTGGAAGAACAGGGCTCGGCGACGCAGGAGATTGCCCGCAACGTGCAGCAGGCGGCGCTCGGCACCGGCGAGATCGCATCGAACGTCGCCGGCGTCCAGCAAGCCGCCGGCGATACCGGCGCCGCCGCCCATCAGGTCCTGCAGGCGTCGAGCGAACTGTCGAAGCAGTCCGAGACGATGCGAGGGCATGTCGAGACCTTCCTCGGCAGCATCAAGGCCGCATAACCGCGGGCACGATTAACTCCTTCTCCCCGCGCCGCGGGGAGAAGGTTGAATGAGGCTTTCGCGGATGATGACAGGCATGGCGCGGCCAACGCCGTTACTTTCGCACGCAAATGACGCGCACGACGGCGGCCTTCGCATCCGTTGATCCGCCCACAGCAGTGACGCCGTTGGCCTTGAGAAACTCGCGCACGGCATCGGCCGGCACCAGTACCGCCTGTGCTGTGGGCGTGGCGTTCGCG
>JBAUUA010000265.1:0-4617 GCA_049582465.1 Bradyrhizobium sp.
CACCAGCACGCCGAGCATGTCGACCACGAAGATATCGGCGCCGAACTTGCGGAAATGGAAGATGCCCTGCTGGGAGATGATGCAGCCGATCAGGAAGGTAATCAGCACCACGATCGGCACCGCGCGCCAGCACACCTGCTCCAGATGGTGCACGGTCGAGGTCAGGCGGAACGCCCTCGGGTGAATCAGGACCCGGCCGGTCGCGGCCAGCACCGCGCCGAGCATGTCGATCAGGCTGATAATCGTGCTGCCGATCCCGGCCATGGCGCGGCCGATCTGATCCAGCATCCCCGTGATCGTCACCGAGGTGGTGTCGATGGCGGGGCTTGCCTTCACCCGGCGCACCTCGTCGACCAGGCTCGAATAATTGGCCGAGAGGCCCGCGATCTTCGCTTCTTCGCCGCCATGGGTCAGGCTGCGGCGCAGCCGCTCGATCAGCCAGGCGCCGAAGGTGTCGAGTTTCGAGACCTGCGAGACATCGATGAAGATATTGGGGCGGGTTCCCCCCAGCTTTTCGGCGTCGCAAACCAGCCGCTCGAGGTCGGGCGCAAAGCGCGCGGTCCACGAGCCTGCCGCGCACAACGCAAGGCCGTTTCCGCGCGCGATTCGCTCCAATGTCGGGTCGCCGCTCACCTGGCCCCCTCCTGCGCCGCTTTTCCGCACTTCATCGAGAATGGAAATGGCCAAATCCCCGCCGCTGTCTTGTAGAGCGCACCCCTAACCAGCCATACTTGGTTGCGCCGGGCAAGCATACGGTTCAGAAATTGCCAGATATTAAAATGACTTCCAGCCAACCCTCAATGCTGTCGGCGAGAATCGAACGCTGGCCGATCGCAGGCTCCTTCACCATCAGCCGCGGCGCCAAGACCGAAGCCGTGACGGTCGTAGCGGAAGTCGGCCGTAGCGGCCACATCGGGCGCGGCGAATGCGTGCCCTATCCGCGTTATGGCGAGACGCCGGAAGCGACGCTGGCCGCCCTCGAAGCAATGCGGGAACCGCTGTCGCGCGGGCTCGACCGGCAGGCCCTGCAGGCGGCGATGCCGCCCGGCGCAGCCCGCAATGCGCTCGATTGCGCGCTGCTGGACCTCGAGGCCAAAACCAGCGGCAAGCGCGTCTGGGACCTGCTCGGGCGCCCCGCGCCCAAGGCCTGCATTACCGCCTACACCATTTCGCTCGCAACCCCTGAGGTCATGGCGGCCGCGACCGCCAAGGCCGCGCATCGGCCCTTGCTGAAGATCAAACTCGGCGGCGACGGCGATGGGGCTCGGATCGCCGCGGTGCGCAAGGCCGCGCCCGATTCGGAACTCATCATCGATGCCAACGAGGCCTGGACGCCGGACAATCTCGCGCAAAACCTGAAGGACTGCGCGGAAGCCGGCGTCACCCTGGTGGAACAGCCGTTGCCGGCGGGCCGGGACGAGGCGCTCAGGCACATCCGCCGGCCGATCGCCGTCTGTGCCGACGAAAGCGTGCACGACCGCGCCTCGCTGAGCGGACTGCGCGAGCGCTACGATGCCGTCAACATCAAGCTCGACAAGACCGGCGGCCTGACCGAGGCCCTGGCCATGGCGGACGCCGCGCGGGCGCTGGGATTTGAGATCATGGTCGGCTGCATGGTCGCGACCTCGCTGGCGATGGCGCCTGCGATGCTGCTCACCTCACAAGCCCGCTTCGTCGATCTCGATGGTCCCCTGTTGCTGGCGCGCGACCGCGACGCTGGTCTGCGCTACGACGGCAGCCTGGTCTATCCGCCCGAAGCCGCATTGTGGGGATGATCCGCCGGTCTCGGTTCGGACAGGCGGCGGCGCGCCAGCCACATTACCACCGCGCCTGACAGCGCCATCGCGGCCATGAGGTAGTAGACGCCCTGCCCGTGCCGCGCGTAGACCGCGCCCGACAGGATCGAGGCGCTCGAAGTCACGATGCCGCTGCAGGCCGCATAATAGCCCTGCCCCCGCGCCATCACCTGGACCGGCACATGACGCACCAGCAATCCCATGGTGCCGACCTGGGTAATGCCATAGGTGAGCCCATGCGCCAGCTGGACCACGGCCAGCACGGCGACCGAAGGCTCCTGCGCCGTGATCAGCCAGCGCGCCACCCCGGCGAGCCCGCCGATCACCACCAGCACGGCCGGGGAGAACGTAAATCGCGGCGACAGCGCGAACACCACGATCTCGGCGAGCACCCCCAAGACCCACAGCCCGGCGATGGTCAGCCCGCCGAGGCCTGCGCCCTGCCAGGTGATGGAGGCAAAGGTGTAGTAGGCCGCGTGGCTGCCCTGGATGAGCGCCGCCGCGAAAATGATGGCGAGAAAGCCGGGGTCGCGCAGCAGCGCGCCGACGCGGTGCGGCGTCGCCGGAGCCAGCTTCGGATTGTCCAGCGGCTGCAGTCCGAGGCTGACCAGCGCGCCGAGCCCGGCCATGGCCGCGATCACCCAGATCAAATGCCGCGGCGCGATCAGATCGACCAATAGCCCGCAGAGCAGCGCGCCGACCACGAAGGCGGCCGAACCCCACAGCCGCAATGGCCCGTAATTGAGGCCGTAGCGCGCCACGCCGCGCAGTGCATAGGCGTCCGTCAGCGGCACCATCGGCGTCCACATGCAGGCTGTGACGGCGTAGGCCACGAACACCAGCGGGGCCAGATGCTGGGTGCCCACCACCAGGAATCCGAGCGCGGTGACAAAGGCGGTGAGAATCATGGCCGCGCGCAGCGACTGACGTCGTTCCGCGAGCCCCGTCACGAGCGGCAGGATCGAAAACCGTGTCACGGCAGGAACCGCCGTAATGATCCCGATCCAGGAGGCCTCGATCCCGACCGCCTTCAGCCAGACTGGGAAAAACGGCAGATGGGTGCCGATCAGGCCGAACGCCGCGCCGTAAAACAGCGCGAGCCTCACCGCGAATTGCTTTGAAATACCGTGGGATACGTTGGGGATTTGTGATTCGGGTGGCATCAAACCAATTGCGATTCGGTCGATATCATGATGATCGTTAGCCTAACGCGCGGTGATTTGCGCGATGAGTCTGACATGGCCGACGAAGCATTCGCCCTATCGCCGATCTCCGCCCGCGCAGCCCTGCCGGGGGAGGAGGATTATGAGGCGATCTGCCATGCTTTCATGGAGACGTCGCGCGGCCGCTGGTTTCTCGGCGAATACGCCAAACGCAACCGCAACGCCGACACCCGCATGGTGCTCGACGCGGTGGCCCGGATTGAGCAAACCGTCGCCACGCAGAAGCAAGCCGTTTCCGACAGCCGACTGGCCGAAGCATTGGCTGCCATCCGCCGCGCGGTCTATGAGGCCCGGGGCGCGGCCGCGGCGGCCGTCCAGAATCTCGGGCTGGAGGAAAATCTGGCGCCGGTGCGCAAGGGCACCCGGATCATCAAGGAGATCAGCTGGCGCTGGCGGGAAATCGGCGCCGACAGCCGGATCTGCGATCTCCTGGACTCCCAGGTCACTGCCATCGAAGATGCCTGCGGCCAGATCGCGTCCACCAATCCGCAGGACGCCTTGATTGCCGCCTTCGATCTGATCAAGGCACGGATCGCGGCGCTGGAGGACAAGGATACGGCAGCCCCGCCGGCCGCTGAGGACACGGCCCCGCCCTCCTCTTCCGCAGCCCCGGATCCGATGCCCACCCCGGTGGTCGAGACGGTCGAGGAGACATCGGCGGCAAACGAGCCTGAAGTCGCGATCAGCATGCCGGCGGAAGCCGTTGGTGAAAGGGCTGAAGCCCCGGAGCTGGCTTCCGAGACCATCGAGACCCCGGAAGAGGTTACCGAGGCGACCGCGGAGGTCGCTGACATGGCGGCTGAGATGCCTGATGCGGCGCCTGAAGCCGGCGATGAAAGTGCAGAAGCGGCAGAGGCTTACGACGAAGCCTTGCTGGACATGGTCGCCCTCGAAATGGGCGCTGAAGATCCCATCGATATCGATGACGCCCTGGATACGGCCGCCGATGAAGTCGATGCGATGGAGTTAGCCGAGCCGCCGCCGGCCACGCCGGTCATCGTCGCCCGCGAAGCTGCGCCGCCGGTCGCGCCGGAGCCGGCACCGGTTCAAGCATCACTTCAACCTCCGCCTAAACCGGCTCCCAAACCTGATGCGGCACCTTCAATCGGCTCGACGATCCTTGCCGGCGGCTTCCTGCAAAAGCCGAAGCCATCCTCCGCGGACCCGCTGGCACCGATCCGGCGCATGAGCCAGGCCGAGAAGGTCGCGCTCTTCTCCTGACCCTGATTCCAAAGATTAGTTGATCAGCCGCGCGTAGAGGTCCGCGTCCACATTGCCGCCGGACAGGACGATGACGACGGTCTTGCCGGCCGCCTCGATATGGCCGGCCAACAGCGCCGCAAGGCCGACCGCGCCGCCCGGCTCGACCACCAGTTTCAACTCCCGGAACGCAAACCCCACCGCCGCACCCACCTCCTCGTCCGAGGCCGTGATGCCCTGCGAGAGCAGCCGGCTGTTGATCGCAAACGTAAGTTCGCCGGGGATCGAGGCCATTAGCGCGTCGCAGATGGTACGGCCCTTGGAGGCGTGCGGTTCGCGCTTTCCGGCGCGGAGCGAACGGGCATGGTCGTCGAACGCCTCGGGCTCGGCCGACATCA
>JBAUUA010000266.1:0-6635 GCA_049582465.1 Bradyrhizobium sp.
GGGCATTGCGGCCGGCGTCTCGCAAAACACCTATCGCGGCCTCGTCACCGCGCACCGCAAGGCCACCGGCGCGCGCAATTTCACGGCGTGCGACTCGCTTCTGATCGGCGACAAATGCGGCGCGCACACGGTACCGTATATCGAGGCCAAGAATTCCTCGGCGTTGTTCGAACATGAGGCAACCACCTCGAAGATTTCCGAGGACGTGCTGTTCTACTGCGTGCAGCGCGGGCTCTCCCAGGAAGAAGCCGTCGGCCTCGTGGTCAACGGTTTTGTGAAGGATGTGCTGCAGCAACTGCCGATGGAATTCGCGGTGGAAGCACAGAAGCTGATCTCGATCTCGCTGGAAGGTTCGGTCGGATAGTGCCTCATCCCCAGGGAGGGCGCGTGAGCGTCAGTCTCGAAGGCTGAGAGGAAAGATTGTCGGCCACGTCGCTGCAAGACGCGCCTTCGGCGCTCCGCGGGACGAGGGAAAAACGGAAGATCAATATGACCGCGTTACTGGAAGTCAAAAACCTGCAGGTCCGCGTCGAGGAGCGAGAAATTCTCCACGGGCTTTCGCTGACCGTGAACAAGGGTGAGGTGCACGCCATCATGGGTCCGAACGGCTCCGGCAAATCGACGCTGAGCCACGTCATCGCGGGCAAGCCGGGTTATGAAGTCACCGGCGGCGAGATCCTGTTCAACGGCGAGAATCTGCTGGAGATGTCGCCCGACCAGCGCGCCGCCAAGGGCGTGTTCCTGGCGTTCCAGTATCCGGTGGAAATTCCCGGCGTCGCCACCATGAACTTCCTGCGCACCGCGCTGAATGCGCAGCGCAAGGCGCGCGGCGAGGGCGAGTACTCCACGCCTGATTTCCTGAAGAAGGTGCGTGAAGTCGCTGCGAAACTCAACATCCCGCAGGAAATGCTGCGCCGTGGCGTCAATGTCGGCTTCTCCGGCGGCGAGAAGAAGCGCAACGAAGTGTTGCAGATGGCGCTGTTCGAGCCGAGCCTGTGCATCCTCGACGAGATGGATTCCGGCCTCGACATCGACGCGCTGCGGGTGGCCGCCGACGGCGTCAATGCGCTGCGTTCGAAGGACCGCGCCATGGTGGTGATCACGCATTATCAGCGGCTGTTGAATTACATCGTGCCGGATTTCGTGCACGTGATGTCGAAAGGCCGCGTCGTGAAGAGCGGCGACAAGCAGCTGGCGCTGGAGCTCGAGGCTTCCGGCTACGCCCAGTTCGAAGACGCGGCCTGACCCGCGAAACGGATTTTGTGATGAATGTTGCACTGGCAAAGACCGAGACCGGACGTGCGCTGAGCGATGCGTTTGCGCTCGCGCGCGACCGCCTGCCCGGTTCGGGCAAGGTTTCCGAAGCGCGCCAGCAGGCGTTCGAGGCTTACGAGCGCGCCGGCCTGCCGCACCGCCGGATCGAGGATTGGAAATACACCGATCTGCGCGTCCTGATGCGCGAAGTGCTGCCGCTCGCCGCCGCGCCGGATGCCGCGGCGCTCAAGCGCGCGGCCGCGGCCTTGAAGCTGCATGCGATCGATGGCGCGCGGCGGCTGGCGCTGGTAGATGGGATGTTCGCGCCCAGCCTGTCCGAAACCGGCAACCTTGAAAAGGGACTTGGCATCCGCACGCTGCGTGAGGTGCTGGAGGCCGGCGATGCCAAGGTGCAGGCGCTGCAGGCGCAACTGCTGGGGTCGGAAAACCCTGACACGATGGTGGCGCTGAACAGCGCCATGATGACGGACGGCCTCGTGATCGAGGTCGCCGATGGCGTCGCGCTGACGCAGCCTTTGCACGTCGTCCATATCGCCAGTGGCGGGGTGCCTTCGGCGATGTTCACGCGCTCCCTGCTGAAGCTCGGCAATGGCGCCAGCGCCACCCTGGTGGAAAGCTATATCAGCGCCGAGGGCACGAAGGCCTATCAGGTCCACGACTCCCTCATCGTTTCGATCGGCGACAAGGCGCGGCTCGACCAGGTGCGCCTGATCGAAGACAGCCGCGAGGCTTTCAATATTTCCTCCGCTTCGGTGACGCTGGGCGCAAAAGCCCATTTCAACACGTTTGGGCTCACCAGCGGATCGAATGTCAGCCGCTATCAGGCAACGATCGCCTTTGCCGGCGAGGGGTCGCGGGTCGAGACCAACGGCGTCAATCTGCTCAACGGCCGCCAGCATGCCGATAGCACGCTGTTTCTGGACCACGCGGTGCCGAACTGCGAGAGCCGCGAGATCTTCCGCGCCGTGGTCGACGACCGCGGCCATTCGGTGTTCCAGGGACGCATCATCGTGCGCCCGGGCGCGCAGAAGACCGACGCCAAGATGATGACGCGGGCGCTGCTGTTGTCCGACGAGGCCGAAGCCGACAACAAGCCGGAACTGGAAATTTTTGCCGACGACGTCACCTGCGGGCATGGCGCGACCACGGGCGCGCTCGACGAGAGCCTGCTGTTCTATTTGCAGGCGCGCGGGCTTCCCGAGAAGGAAGCGCAGGCGCTCTTGATCCAGGCCTTCGTCGGCGAGGCAATTGAGTCCATCGCCAGCGACGCCCTGCGTGAACTCGCGATTTCGGCGGCGCAGCGCTGGCTGGCGGCACGGGGATGAACATGCATCCTTCAGTCCTGAACGGTTCCTATGACGTGGCGCGGGTGCGGGAAGATTTTCCCGCGCTGGCGCTGAAAGTCTACGGCAAGCCGCTGGTCTATCTCGACAACGCCGCGTCCGCGCAGAAGCCGAATGCGGTGCTGGACCGCATGATGGAGGCGTATAAAACCGAGTACGCCAACGTGCATCGCGGGCTGCATTATCTCGCCAACGCCGCCACCGAAGCCTATGAGGGCGCCCGCGGCAAGGTGGCAAGTTTCGTCAATGCCAGGCGCAGCGAGGAGATCATCTTCACCCGCAACGTCACCGAGGCGATCAACCTCGTGGCGTCGTCATGGGGCGAGCCGAATATCGGCGAGGGTGACGAGATCGTGCTCTCGATCATGGAGCACCATTCCAACATCGTGCCCTGGCATTTCCTCAGGGAACGCCATGGCGCCGTGATCAAATGGGCGCCGGTCGATGACGAAGGCAATTTCCTGATCGAGGAGTTCGAGAAGCTGCTGACGCCGCGCACCAGACTGGTCGCGATCACGCAGATGTCGAATGCGCTCGGCACGCTGGTGCCGGTCAAGGAGGTCGTCAGGCTGGCCCACGCCCGCGGCATTCCGGTGCTGGTCGACGGCGCGCAGGCGGCCGTTCATCTTGCGATCGACGTGCAGGACATCGACGCCGACTTCTATGCCTTTACCGGCCACAAGCTGTACGGCCCGACCGGTATCGGCGTGCTCTATGCCAAACACGAGCATCTTGTGGGGATGCGGCCCTTCAACGGCGGCGGCGAGATGATCCGCGAGGTCGCGAGGGACTGGGTCACTTACGGCGATCCGCCCCACAAATTCGAGGCTGGCACGCCTCCGATCGTCCAGGCAATCGGGCTTGGGGCTGCGATCGACTACGTCAATTCGATCGGCAAGGAGCGCATCGCCGCCCACGAGCACGATCTTCTGACCTACGCACAAGAGCGGCTGCGCGAAATCAATTCGCTGCGCCTGATCGGCACCGCCAGGAACAAGGGTCCGGTGATCTCCTTCGAGATGAAGGGCGCTCATCCCCACGATGTCGCGACCGTAATCGACCGCCAGGGGATCGCGGTACGCGCCGGCACCCATTGCGTGATGCCGCTTTTAGAACGGTTCAACGTGACGGCGACATGCCGCGCTTCGTTCGGCATGTATAATACACGCGAAGAAGTCGACCATCTGGCACAGGCGCTGATCAAGGCGCGGGAATTATTTTCATGACCGACACTGCCGAAGCCAAAAATCTCGAAGTCGAAAATCCTGAAGTCAAAGTCGCCAACATGGAGACGCAATCCGCGTTGCCACCGGAGGAAACCGAGCGGCTCGGCGGCGAAATCGTCTCCGCGCTGAAGACGGTGTTCGACCCGGAAATACCGGCCGACATCTACGAGCTCGGGCTGATCTACAAGGTCGACATCAAGGACGACCGCAGCGTCGATGTCGTGATGACGCTGACGACGCCGAATTGCCCGGCGGCCGGCGAATTACCGACGATGGTGGAGAACGCAGTCGCCAGCGTTCCCGGCGTCGGTATGGTCAATGTCAATCTGGTCTGGGATCCGGCGTGGTCGCCGGACCGGATGAGCGACGAGGCGCGCCTCGTCCTCAATATGTGGTGAGTGCGAGTGGTTCGGTTCTTGCTTGTTCACGAGAAATAGCCGGCATTGATTTGCCATTGGGATTGACCACATGACTGACATGACACCCGCTTCGCAAACACCCGCCTCCAAGCCGAAGCCGCGGCCGCGCCCGCAGGTGATGAAACTGACGGAAGCCGCCGCGCAGCGCATTGCCGAACTGACGGCCCGCGCCGATTCCGAGATCGTGGGCCTTCGGGTCGGGATCAAGAACGGCGGCTGCGCCGGGCAATCCTATACGGTCGAATACGCCCACGATATCCGCCCGACCGACGAAGTCGTCGAGGACAAGGGCGTGAAGATCCTGGTCGACCCCAAGGCGGTGCTGTTCCTGCTGGGCACCGAGATGGACTACAAGGCCGACAAGATGCAGTCGCAGTTCATCTTCAACAACCCGAACCAGACCGGCGCCTGCGGCTGCGGCGAGTCGGTGCAGCTCACGGCTGCGAAGGTGGATGGCTAGAAGCCACCCCTCGCTCTAACCGCCGTCATTGCCTGCGACAAACGCGGAGCGTTTGCGCAAGGGAGCGCGAGCGACGAAGCAGTCCAGCTTGTTGCTCCATTGCTTCGCTTCGCTCGCAATGACGCAGGTGCTATCATCACCAAAACGAGCCGGCTGGCCGCTCCCGTGATGGGTCGATTTCCATGGACCGCGATTTCCTGATCGACCTGTTTTCGGATTTCGGCCCGGTGACGATCCGCCCGATGTTCTCGGGCTTCGGCATTTCGGCCGACGGCATCAATTTCGCGCTGGCCCTGCGGGCCGGTCTGTATTTCCGCGCCGACGAGGAGACCATTCCCAGGTTCGAGGCGGAAGGCTCAACGCCGTTCCAGTATCAAACGCGGGCCAGGACCGTCACGGTGAACTCGTACTGGCAATTGCCGGCCCGGCTGTTCGACGATTCCGAGGAACTGAGCGGGTGGGCGAGGGCGGCATTGGCGGCGGCGCAACGCGCGGCGCTGCGCAAGCGGCCGAAGGCGAGGAAGGGGACGAAGGCAGTTGCAAAAAATGCCCCGGCCAAAAAGCCTGCAGCAAGGAAGAAGTCCACGAAGAAAGCTAAAAAGCGCGCGCCCGGAAAGAGGTCCTCATCCTGAGGCGCGCGCATCGCGCGTCTCGAAGGACGGCTGCGGGCGAACATCGGGGCCTCATGGTTCGAGACGGCGCGGCGCGCCCCCTCACCATGTGGGTCTACGGGATGCGTTCACGGCGACGAGGGACTTTGAATCACGCCACCTGACTGCGGCTCTCGGCGGCGTATTCCGGGTCGACTTCGCAGATGACGCGGTTGCGGCCGTTGCGCTTGGCGGCGTAGAGGCAGGCGTCGGCGCGCTCGATCAGCGAATCGGTGTCGTCACCCGGCTTCAGCATGGAAACGCCGACCGAGATGGTGACGCGGCCGAGGATTTCGCCGGTGGATTTCTTCTTCAATTCCTTCGCCATGACGGCGCGGCGGATGTGATCGGCGACCGTCAACGCCTGGCGCAGCGCGGTGTTGGGCAGCACCACCGCGAATTCCTCGCCGCCGTAGCGGGCGGTGATGTCCTGGCCCTTGATGGTCTGCTTCAGCGACATGCCGACCAGCCGCAGCACCTGATCGCCGGTGAGATGGCCATAGGAATCGTTGAACGATTTGAAGTGGTCGATGTCGAACATCAGAAGCGACAGCGGTTCGCCATTGGCGAGCGCATTCTGGACGGCGGCATCGATCGAGCGGTCGAAATATTTGCGGTTGCCGAGGCCGGTCAAGGGATCGGTCAGGCTTTCGGCCCGGATGGCCTCGAGGCTGTGCTGCAGGTTGCTAATCTCGGATTTCGACAGCGACAGCCGGTCTTCCAGCGCCTTGTTGGTATCGCGCATTTCGCGGGTGGATTTCATCAGCGTCTCGACGATCGCCTTGACCTGGTCGCGGGTCTCGGCGTCGGAGAGCTTTAGCGTTGCGCCGGTCAGGCTCGCGTCGTAGCTCGCCGACACCCCCAGCGCTTCGGTGATCAGCGCCATCACGTCGTCGATTTCGCCGATCACCCGCGCGCCGACCTTGTCGATGCGGTCGCTGGTCTTGATCTGTGAAAGATAGGTCTCGTAGATCTGTTCGAGATCGGACTCGGTCAGCTTGCCGTTGCGCGCCAGCGTCTCGTTGATGATCTTGTTGAGCGGCGAATTGTAGCCGGTCGCGTAGACGTACCAGATCTCGTAATTGCGGGGGATGGCGGTTTGCCGGAGGGACTTGATCTGACCCAACGCGACTTCAGCGAAGGCCAACGTGCGTTCGTGGTCGTCGAGCACCTTGATCACGGATCACGTCCCCAAAATAACAGACAGCACTGCCTGCTTGACGCAGCAATAATTTCGTCATTATCGCCGCCAAGTTAAGGGA
>JBAUUA010000267.1:0-3546 GCA_049582465.1 Bradyrhizobium sp.
CGAGCTCAGGGCGACCGGCCATGACGATGACGAATGCCGCGGCACGGCACAGCGGCAGCAGCGATCGGATGTTGGCATGGGTGCGAACGCATCCGCTGGCCGCGATCGTGCTGCTCGCCGCAGTGATCCGCCTGCCGCTGGTCTTCTGGCCGAACTTCCATCACCCCGACGAGATCTTCCAGTATCTCGAGCCGGCCTGGCGGATGCTCGGCCATGACGGCATCGTGTCCTGGGAATGGCGCGAGGGCATGCGGAGCTGGCTGTTGCCGGGCATGATGGCCGGCCCCGTCGCGCTCGGCGACTGGATCGTTCCGGGCGGCACGGGTGCGTTCATCCTGCCGCGTCTCGTCGCTGCGATCGCCTCGCTGTCGATCGTTGTGTCTGCCTTTGCATTTGGCGCGCGGGGGTCCCGCACGCATGCGGTTGTCGCCGGTCTCGTTGCCGCGATCTGGTTCGAATTTGTCTATTTCGCGCCGCACACGCTGGGCGAACCGCTGGCGACCGCGGTCATTCTGCCCGCGGCGTTGCTGCTTACCCGGGCGGCTCCGTCACGGCGGGATCTCTTGGGCGGTGGCGCGCTGCTGGCGCTGGCCGTCCTGTTCCGTTTCCAATACGCGCCGGCCATCGCGACGCTCGTGATCGGCGCCTGCTGGCAGCACCGCAGCCGGATATTGCCGGTCATCGCATGCGGCATCGCCGTGATGGCTGCGAGCGCGGCCATCGATGCGGCGCACGGTACGGTTCCCTTCAGCTGGCTCGCCGCCAACATCAGGCAAAACCTGCTGCATGACCGCGCCGCCGAATTCGGGGTGATGCCCGCCACCGCCTATATCGACTGCTTCTGGTTGATGTGGTCGGTCGCCCTTGTGCCGCTGTTGTTCTCGGTCTTCAGGGGCTGGCGGCATGCGCCGCTGCTGCTGTGGGCCGCGCTCGTCAACATCGCGTTTCACAGCCTGATTGCTCACAAGGAATATCGCTTCATCTTTCTGTCGGTCGTGCTGCTGGTCATCGTCGCAGCCCTCGGCTCGGTCGACTGGATGCGGGCGCTCCGGAACGGCCCCTCAGGCCGCCGGTTCGCGGCACCGCTGATCGTCGGCGGCTGGATCGGCGTTTCCGCCGTGCTCGCCGCGACGGGCTCCATGCCGGAATATTGGAACCGGGGCATCGGCGCGGCAAAGCTGGCCTCGGCGCTCAGGGCCGATCCGCAGATGTGCGGCCTGGCGCTTTACGACACGCCGTTCTTCTTGTTGCCGGGAAAGGATCGGCTCGCCGGCACCGCGCGCTTGTTCGCGCTTTATTCGACCGATCCGTGGGCTGCCGGTCATTTGGCGGCGGTAGCCTCCACCGCGTCGCCCGCCTTCAACCGCATTCTGGCGCATCGCTCTGTGGAAAAGGAATTGCCCGCCAATTTCAGCCCGCGCGGATGCGCGGATGTCGGTGGTTCCGAGGTGTGCATCTTTGCGCGAATTGGCGGCTGCGCCCCCGACGCCGCGGCATCATTTGCGATCAACGACGTGCTGGCGCGAACAGGTCTTTGACCTCAGTCCAAGCTCAGGCCTTCGCTACCGCCCGAACAGCCGATCCACCAGCCAGCCGTCCAGTCCCGCGGCCGGTTCCGGGCGGGCTGACGTGTGCGTCGGCGCGGGCCGGTTCCCGCCCCCCGAGGCAGGCGGCGCGAACGGAGCAGGCGCGGGCGCGGACGGCGGGCTCACTTGCGAGGCCGCCTGCATAAGGTTCGAGAACGCGATCCCCTGCGAATTCGGCAAGGCCGCGACCGGCACGCCCTGATGCGCGGCTTTCATGAAGCGGGTCCAGACTTCCACCGGCAGCCCGCCGCCGGTGGCCTTCCTGGTCGGCGAATTGTCGTCATTGCCGAGCCAGACGCCGGTGACGAGATTGGCGGTATAGCCGATGAACCAGGCGTCGCGGAAATCCTGGCTGGTGCCGGTCTTGCCGGCCGCCATCCAGCCCGGAAGCTCCGCCTTGTGCGCGGTGCCCGAGAGCAGCGTCTCCTGCATCATGGTGTTCATCATGGCGACATGGCGCGGCTCGATCACCTGGCCGAGCTGGTCGGGCTGCCTCGCATACAAGACCTTGCCGCCATCGGTGCGGATCCGGTTCACGACATGCGGCGAGACGCCCTGGCCGCCATTGGCGAACGGCGCATAGGCGCCGACCAGCTCCAGCAGCGAGACCTCCGAGGTGCCGAGCGCGATCGAGGCGTTGGCGTCAAGCCGCGACGAGATGCCGAGCCGGTGCGCGGTGCGCACCACGTTCTTCGGTCCGACTTCCAGTCCCACCCGCACCGCGACGGTGTTGAGCGACATCGCCAGCGCCTGCGTCAGCGTCACCGGGCCGAAATATTCACGGCTGTAATTTTCCGGCTTCCATCCCTTGACGTCGAGCGGCGCGTCCTGCCGGATCGTCTCCGGCGTCAGCCCGGCCTCGATCGCGGTGAGATAGACAAACGGCTTGAACGCCGAACCCGGCTGGCGTTTTGCCGTGACGGCGCGGTTGTACTGGCTCTCGGCATAGTTCCGGCCGCCGACCATGGCGCGCACTGCGCCATCCGGCGTCATCGCCACCAGCGCGCCCTGGCTGACATTGAATTTGACGCTCTTGGCCGCGAGTTCGTCGATCACGGCGGCTTCCGCGACCGCCTGCAGCTTCGGATCGATGGTGGTTTCGACCACGATGTTCTGGTCGATCTGGCCGACGAGGTCGTCGAGCACCTCGCCGATCCAGTCCGCCACGTAATTGATGGTGCCGGCGCCCGCCGCCTTCACGTTGTAGGAGGGATGCCCGATCGAGGCCTGTGCCTGCGCCTGGGTAATGAATTTGGCGTCCGCCATGGCCGCGAGCACGATCTGCGCGCGCTTCTCGGCGCCTTCCGGATTGCGGTTCGGCGCCAGCCGCGACGGCGACTTGACGAGGCCTGCGAGCATCGCGGCCTCCGCCAGCGTCACGTTCTTGGCCGACTTGCCGAAATAGCGCTGGGCGGCGGCCTCGACGCCATAGGCACCGGAGCCGAAATAGACCCGGTTGAGGTAGAGCTCGAGAATCTCCGCTTTGGAATGTTTGCGCTCCAGCCAGAGCGCGAGTTCGACTTCCTGCAACTTGCGCTGCAGCGTGCGCTCCTGCGTCAAGAACAAATTCTTGGCAAGCTGCTGGGTCAGCGTCGAGCCGCCCTGCGAGACGCCGCGATGCAGTATGTTCGCGACCGCGGCGCGCAGGATGCCCCAGGGGTCGACGCCGTAATGCGAATAGAACCTCCGGTCTTCGATGGCGATGAAGGCCTTCGGCAGATACGGCGGCAGGTCCTTCAGCGAAATATTGGCGCCGGCCATTTCGCCTCGGGTCGCCAGCACGCTGCCGTCGAGGCCTGTTATCTCGATGTTCGGCGGCCGGTTCGGAATTTCAAGCGCCTGGATCGGCGGCAGATGCGCGCCGGCCCAGACCACGGCGCCGACGATCGCGATCGTCGCCCACAGGCCGAGCACCGCGCCCCAATAGAACAGCCGGACCAGCCCGACGCGCGCGCGGCCC
>JBAUUA010000268.1:0-6275 GCA_049582465.1 Bradyrhizobium sp.
GTGTTGCGGCCGACGCTTCCGATGAAGACGAAGGTCCGCGCCAGATTCGCCGCGGCCCCGGCGGCGCCATGCGCCCGGCGGTGCCCCCCAAGACCACCCACAAGCCGGCCCCGCAAAAGGAACGCGGCCGCCTGACGCTGGTCACCGCGCTCAACGCCGACGACGTGCGCGAGCGCTCGATCGCCTCGTTCCGCCGCCGCACCCAGCGCCTGAAGGGGCACGCCTCGAACGAGCCGAAGGAAAAGCTGGTTCGCGAGGTGGTGATTCCCGAAGCCATCAATATCCAGGAACTCGCCAACCGCATGTCCGAGCGCGCGGTCGACGTCATCCGCCTGCTGATGAAACAGGGCGCGATGCACAAGATCACCGACGTGATCGACGCCGACACCGCGCAGCTGATCGCCGAGGAACTGGGTCACACCGTCAAGCGCGTCGCCGCGTCGGACGTCGAGGAAGGCCTGTTCGACATCGTCGACGATTCCACCGACACCGAGCCGCGTTCGCCGGTCGTGACCGTGATGGGCCATGTCGACCACGGCAAGACCTCGCTGCTCGACGCGCTGCGCCACGCCAACGTGGTGTCGGGCGAGGCCGGCGGCATCACCCAGCACATCGGCGCCTACCAGGTGACCTCGCCGGAAAGCGGCAAGAAGATCACCTTCATCGACACCCCCGGCCACGCCGCGTTCACCGCGATGCGCGCCCGCGGCGCCAAGGTGACCGACATCGTGATCCTGGTGGTCGCGGCCGACGACGGCGTCATGCCGCAGACGGTGGAAGCGATCCATCACGCCAAGGCGGCGAAGGTTCCGATGATCGTGGCGATCAACAAGATCGACAAGCCCGACGCCCGGCCCGACCGCGTGCGCACCGAACTGCTGCAGCACGAGGTGCAGGTCGAATCGCTCGGCGGCGACGTCGTCGACGTCGAGGTTTCCGCCAAGAACAAGACCAATCTCGACAAGCTGCTGGAAATGGTGGCGCTGCAGGCTGAACTGCTCGACCTCAAGACCAATGCGTCGCGTCCCGCCGAAGGCACCGTGATCGAAGCCAAGCTCGACCGCGGCCGTGGTCCGGTCGCGACCGTGCTGGTGCAACGCGGCACCCTGAGGGTCGGGGACATCATCGTCGCCGGCGCCGAAATGGGCCGCGTGCGCGCGCTGATCAACGATCAGGGCGTCACCATCGACGAGGCCGGACCTTCGGTGCCGGTCGAGGTGCTCGGCTTCAACGGTCCGCCGGAAGCCGGCGACCGTCTGGCCGTGGTCGATAGCGAAGCCCGCGCCCGCGAAGTCACCAGCTACCGCGCGCACCAGAAGCGCGAGAACGCCGCCGCCTCCATTTCCGGCATGCGCGGCTCGCTCGAGCAGATGATGTCGCAGCTGAAGACCTCGGGCCGCAAGGACTTCCCGCTGATCGTCAAGGCCGACGTGCAGGGCTCGCTGGAGGCAATCCTCGGCTCGCTGGACAAACTCGGCACCGACGAAGTCGCCGCCCGCATCCTGCATGCCGGCGTCGGCGGCATCTCGGAATCCGACGTGACGCTGGCGGAAGGCTTCAACGCCGCCATCATCGGCTTCAACGTCCGTGCCCACAAGGAAGCCGCGGCCGCCGCCAAGCGCAACGGCATCGAGATCCGCTACTACAACATCATTTACGACCTCGTGGACGACGTGAAGAAGGCGATGAGCGGCCTGCTCGCGCCGACGCTGCGCGAAACCATGCTGGGCAACGCCCAGATCCTGGAAGTGTTCAACATTTCCAAGGTCGGCAAGGTCGCGGGCTGCCGCGTCACCGACGGCACCGTAGAACGCGGCGCCAATGTCCGCCTGATTCGCGACAACGTCGTCGTGCATGAAGGCAAGCTGTCGACGCTGAAGCGTTTCAAGGACGAAGTGAAGGAAGTGCAGTCCGGCCAGGAATGCGGCATGGCGTTCGAGAATTACGGCGACATGCGTGTCGGCGACATCATCGAGTGTTATCGCGTGGAGACCATCCAGCGCAGCCTGTAAGTCTGAACCTTACGGCTTCGTCAGAAGGAACACTGAAATAATTCGACGTCATGCCCGGCTTTGTGCCGGGCATCCACGTCCTAAAGGAATTCAGCAGCAAGAAAGACGTGGATGGCCGGGAAAAGCCCGGCCATGACGAATTGTTTTCGAGAGACACCAATGCCCCGCCATCACAAGAAGGACTCCGCCCCCGGCGGCTCGCAGCGTCAGTTGCGCGTCGGCGAAACCGTGCGTCACGCGATCGCGGACATTCTTTCGCAGGGCAGCGTGCACGACCCGGAACTCGAGGGCCACATCATCACCGTGCCCGAAGTCCGGATGTCGCCGGACCTCAAGCTCGCAACCATCTACGTGATGCCGCTCGGCGGCCGCGACACCGACGTCGTGATCGCGGCATTGGAGCGGAACAAGAAGTTCCTGCGCGGCGAGATCGCGCACCGCGTTAACTTAAAATTTGCGCCTGATATTCGCTTCCGCGTTGACGAACGATTCGACGAGGCGGAACGAATAGAGAAATTATTGCGAACACCTGCGGTGCAAAGAGACCTCGAACCAGATTCGGACAAATCCTGATGATCGTGACCACCGCCAACAGCGCGTTCGAGCCGCCGGACGCCGATTCGCACGAGGCTGAAAAAAATAATTTCGGCGAGCCGCGCCGCACCAACAACGACCCGCGCGATCAGGGTCAGCGCGGCGGCAAGCCGCAGCGCCAGAACCAGCCCCGCCGCGACAAGCGCGACGTCCATGGCTGGATCGTGCTCGACAAGCCGATCGGCATGACCTCGACGCAGGCGGTCGCGGTGGTGAAGCGGCTGTTCCAGGCCAAGCGCGCCGGCCACGCCGGCACGCTCGATCCGCTCGCCTCCGGCGGCCTGCCGATCGCGCTCGGCGAGGCCACCAAGACGGTTCCCTTCGTGATGGACGGCCGCAAGCGCTACCGCTTTACGGTCGCCTGGGGCGAGGAACGCGATACCGACGATACCGAGGGCCGGGTGGTCAAAACCAGCGAATTGAGGCCCTCCGCCGAGGCCATCCGGGAGCTGCTGCCGCGTTTCACCGGCCTGATCGAGCAGACCCCGCCGCAATACTCGGCGATCAAGGTCCAGGGCGAACGGGCCTATGATCTGGCGCGCGACGGCGAGACCGTCGATTTGAAGCCAAGGCCGGTCGAGATTCACCAATTATCCCTTGTAGAACAACCGGATAGCGGACATTCCGTGTTCGAGGCCGAGTGCGGCAAGGGAACCTATGTGCGGGCCCTGGCGCGCGATATCGGCCGGCTGCTCGGCTGCTTTGGCCATATCTGCGCGCTGCGGCGGACGCTGGTCGGTCCATTCGGCGAGAAGGACATGATTCCGCTGGAACAATTGGAGGCTTTGTGCGATAGAGCCGCGTCTGGCGAGGGCAGCCTCGCCGACGCGCTTTTGCCCGTTGAGACCGCGCTGGACGACATCCCGGCACTGGCCGTCACACGGGCTGATGCGGCAAGGCTCCATCGGGGCCAGGCCGTTTTGTTGCGCGGACGGGATGCGCCCAATTGTAGCGGCACAGTCTATGTCACGGTGGCAGGCCGGCTTCTGGCCCTCGCCGAAATTGGCAATGGCGAACTCATCCCCAAGCGCGTGTTCAACCTGAACGGACTGACTGCCAGTCCGGCTCGCAACAATGAGAGTGTTTGACGATGTCGATTACCGCCGAACGCAAAGCGGAAGTCATCAAGACGAATGCCAACAAGGCCGGCGACACCGGCTCGCCCGAGGTCCAGGTCGCGATCCTGTCGGAACGCATCAACAACCTGACCGGGCACTTCAAATCCCACGTGAAGGACAATCATTCGCGACGGGGACTTTTGAAAATGGTCGCCACGCGCCGCTCGCTTCTCGATTACATCAAGCGGAAGGACGAGGCGCGCTACAAGGCTTTGCTCGAAAAGCACAACATTCGCCGTTGACTTAACTTCACGCGCGCATCTCGCGCGCGTTTTCGCATGATCCGGAAAAGTGGTGTTCCGGTTTTCCGATTCCGATCATGCGCCTACCAGCGCGCGGACGTTGTAACGTCCGCGCGGCGTGTCCAGCAGCAATCCGGCAGCTGGGCGTAACGGGTAAGATGCCCGTACCATCGGAAGGATGGACGCCATTCGAAACCTAAAGACCATGGCAGGATCGCCGGATACTGGGACCGCGAAACTCTCGCGATCAGTGTCTCGCAATCTTGCGCATGGTCTTTTCGTTTCGGCGTCCGTGCTTTCGTGAACCAATGAAAGACGCATACAATGTTCAACATTCATTCAGTCGAGATCGATTGGGGTGGACGTCCCCTCAGGCTTGAAACCGGAAAGATCGCCCGTCAGGCCGACGGCGCCGTTCTGGCGACCTATGGCGAGACCGTCGTGCTCGCCACCGTGGTCGCCGCCAAGACGCCGCGCGAGGGGGTCGACTTCCTGCCGCTGACCGTCGACTATCAGGAAAAGACCTATGCCGCGGGCCGCATTCCCGGCGGCTATTTCAAGCGCGAAGGCCGTCCGACCGAGAAGGAGACGCTGGTCTCCCGTCTGATCGACCGCCCGATCCGCCCCCTGTTCGTCGACGGCTGGCGCAATGAGACCCAGGTCATTGTCACCGTGCTGTCGCACGATATGGAGAACGATCCCGACATTCTGGCGCTGGTCGCCGCCTCGGCGGCGCTGACGCTGTCAGGGGCTCCCTTCAAGGGCCCGATCGGCGCTGCGCGCGTCGGCTTCATCAACGATGAATACGTGCTCAACCCGACGCTGGACGAAATGGCCGACACCCAGCTCGATCTGGTCGTCGCCGGCACCGCCGACGCCGTGCTGATGGTGGAATCGGAAGCCAAGGAGCTCAACGAGGACATAATGCTTGGCGCCGTGATGTTCGGACACCGGCATTTCCAGTCCGTGGTCAACGCGATCATCGAGCTGGCCGAGAAGGCCGCGAAGGAGCCGCGCGAAGTCAAGATCGTCGACGAAAGCGCGCTGGAAAAGGAAATCCTGGCACTGATCGAGACCGATCTGCGCGCTGCCTACGCCATTCCGATCAAGCAGGACCGCTACGCCGCGGTCGGCAAGGCCAAGGAAAAGGTGATGGCGCACTATTTCCCGGAAGGCCAGGAGCCGAAATACGACAAGCTGCGCATCGCCGGCGTGTTCAAGGAACTGGAAGCCAAGATCGTTCGCTGGAACATCCTCGACACCGGCAAGCGCATCGACGGCCGCGATTCCAAGACCGTGCGCCAGATCATCGCCGAAGTCGGCGTGCTCCCGCGTGCCCACGGCTCGGCGCTGTTCACCCGCGGCGAGACGCAAGCGATGGTCGTGACCACGCTCGGCACCGGCGAAGATGAGCAGTACATCGACTCCCTGGCGGGCACCTACAAGGAGCAGTTCCTGCTGCACTACAATTTTCCTCCCTACTCGGTTGGCGAAACCGGACGCATGGGCGGCACCAAGCGGCGTGAAATCGGCCACGGTAAACTTGCCTGGCGCGCGATCCACCCCGTGCTGCCGCCGCATCACGAGTTCCCCTACACGGTGCGTGTGGTGTCGGAGATCACCGAATCCAACGGATCGTCGTCGATGGCGTCGGTCTGCGGCGCCTCGCTGGCGCTGATGGATGCGGGCGTTCCCCTGAAGCGGCCGACGGCGGGTATCGCCATGGGCCTGATCCTCGAAGGTTCGCGCTTTGCGGTGTTGTCGGACATCCTCGGCGACGAGGATCATCTCGGCGACATGGACTTCAAGGTGGCCGGCACCGAGACGGGCATCACCTCGCTGCAGATGGACATCAAAATTGCCGGCATCACCGAGGAGATCATGAAGGTCGCGCTCGGCCAGGCCAAGGAAGGGCGTATCCACATCCTCGGCGAAATGTCGAAGGCGCTGACCGCGGCGCGCGCCGAGCTCGGCGAATATGCCCCGCGCATCGAGACCTTTAAGATCCCGACCGACAAGATCCGTGAAGTGATCGGCACCGGCGGCAAGGTGATCCGCGAAATCGTCGAGAAGACCGGCGCCAAAAACAATCTCGAGGACGATGGCTCGGTGAAAGTCGCCTCGGCAAGCGGCGATTCGATCAAGGCGGCGATCAACTGGATCAAGTCGATCGCTTCCGAGCCCGAAGTCGGCGTGCTGCCGCGTACGCATGGCTCTGCGCTATTCACCCGCGGCGAGACCCAGGCCCTGGTGGTCGCCACCCTCGGCACCGCCGAGGACGAGCAGTTCATCGACGCGCTGCAAGGAAC
>JBAUUA010000269.1:0-5793 GCA_049582465.1 Bradyrhizobium sp.
CGCCGTGCACCGGATCGCGGTCGCGATCGAGGCAATCCGCCCGGTGTTCGAAAACGTCAACGGCGCGGTGGCCGAGCAGAACGCGACCACCCAGGAGATGAGCGAAAACGTCGCCACCACGTCGCGCTTCATCGTTTCGGTCGGCGACAGCGCCGCCGAGATCGACAGCGCCGCAAAAGAGGCCGAGGCCCATGGCGAGCGGGTCGCCTCCGCCGGCAAGGCCGTCACGACGTTCGCGCAGAAACTCAAGACCCGCTGCGCGGTGCTGCTGGGCCAGGATGGGCGCGAGGATCGCCGCAAGCACGAACGGCTGCCCTGCAACCTCAAAATAGAAATCCAAACCCCGCGCGGCCCGGTCACGGCGGCGGTCTACGAGCTTTCCATGGACGGCATCCTGATTTCCGGAGCGGACGGCGAGCGGCTGCCGTTGAATCAACGGCTTGAGGCCGCGATCGACGGCGTCGGCGCCTGCCGGATTCGTATCACCGAGCACTCGAAGGCCGGCGCGCAGGCGCGGTTCGAGGCGCCGGATGCCGCCTTGAGCGAAAAGATCGAAGACAGGCTGTGGACGATCCGCGACGAAAACACCGAATTCGTCACCCGCGCCATGGAGGCCGGCACCGCGCTGACCAAAATCTTCGAGGATGCGGTCAGAAGCCGCGCCATCTCCATTGAGGACATGTTCGACGAGAATTATGCCGTCATCCCCGGCTCCGATCCGGTGCAGCACCGCACGCGGATTCTCGACTGGGCCGATCGCGCGTTGCCGCCGTTTCAGGAAATGTTCCTCGTCAAGGATCCGCGCATGGTGTTCTGCGTGATGATCGACCGCAACGGCTATTTGCCGGTGCACAACAAGATCTATTCGCATCCGCAACGCCCGGGCGATGTGGCCTGGAACACCGCCAACAGCCGCAACCGCCGCATCTTCAACGATCCCGCCGGTCTCGCCGCCGGCCGCAACCAGCGCTCCTATCTGATCCAGAGCTACGCCCGCGACATGGGCAACGGCAAAACCGTCATGATGCGCGAGATCGACGTCCCGATCCGCGTCAACGGCCGCCACTGGGGCGGCTTCCGTACCGCATACAAGCTTTGAAACATACGAGTGTCCCGGAAATTTGAACCGCCTTCGAATTCTCTCAGCTAGAGGAATACAGTGATGTCGGTTGTCCAGCCCATCAAACCGGAACGCGCTGCGGCCGTCCTCTCGGACAGCGAACGTCTGGTCGATCAGCTTGCAAACCGGATTGGCGGCCTCGGGGTCGAGCTTGCCGACGTCGCCGGAAACCTGCAGGAGGTCGCGGGCCGTGTCTCCAGCCAGTCCGAACGGTTCGGGCATCTGCAGAAGACCGCCGAGACCATGGTTTCCGCCAACCACGACATCGCCAGCGCTTCGCAGGCGGTGCAGACCGCCACGACCTCCGCCGTCGATGAGATTACCCAGTCGCGCGCCGCGGTGGAGACCGCGGTCCAGCACATCGCCGAACTGATCGAGGCGGTGGGGCGCATCGAACACCGTCTCGGCGCGGTCGGCGCCGCACTCGCGCAGGTGGCCAAGGTCTCCGGATCGATCGAGGCGATCGCGAAGCAGACCAATCTCCTGGCGCTGAACGCAACCATCGAGGCCGCCCGCGCCGGCAGCGCCGGCCGCGGTTTTGCGGTGGTCGCGAGCGAGGTGAAGAGCCTCGCCGAAGCGACCCGTCAGGCCACGCTTTTGATCGGCGATACCGTTCGCGATCTCGACGGCCAGGTCGGCGGCCTGATCGGCGAAAGCGGCGACGCCTCGCTGCGGGCCAAGAACGCCGGCGAAGGCGCCCAGCAGATCCAGGGCATCATCGTCCGCGTCCAGGACGGATTTACCGCGGTCGGCCGCGAGATCGACGGCGTGGCGAAGGCGGCCACCTCCAACCTCGCCCATTGCGACATGGTGATCGACGAGCTCGACCACCTCGCCAAGGGCGTCGATCTGTCCTCGACCGATTTGAAGAGCGCCGACGACAGGGTCGCAAAGCTGCTCGACCTTTCCGAGGGGCTGATCGAACTGATTGCCAGCAGCGGCGTGGAGACGTCGGATGCGCCGTTGATCCGCGTCGTGATCGATACCGCAAAGCAGATTTCGGCGGCCTTCGAGAGCGCAATCGAGCGCGGCGAGATCCGTCTCGATCAATTGATGGACGAGAACTACCGCGAAATTCCCGGCACCGACCCCAGGCAGTATCTCACCGACTATGTCGAGTTCACCGACCGCATCCTCCCCGCCATCCAGGACCCGATCCAGAAGATCGATCCGCGCATCGTGTTCTGCGTCGCATGGGCCAAAGGCGGATATCTTCCGACGCACAATCCGAATTACCGCCTGCCGCAGGGCAAGGACCCGGTCTGGAACAACGCCAATTGCCGCAACCGGCGGCTGTTCAACGACCGCGCGGTGAAGAAGGTCGCGGCCAATACCAAACCGTTTCTGCTGCAGACCTACCGGCGCGACATGGGCGGCGGCAATTTCGTGCTGATGAAGGACGTCTCCTCGCCGATCCGTGTCCGTGGCCGCCACTGGGGCGCATTCCGCATGGGCTTCCGGCCGGCCTGAGGCCCACCGGGCGGGACCGACGGCGGCGCTCGCCGAACCGTCATCCCCTGTGCTACGGTCGTTGAACCGGCAGCGGAGCTTTATCATCTCATGAAGAACCTGTTCGAAGCGGGAAAACTGCTGCTGCTCGACACGGCGTCGACGTTCTTTTTTCTGGTGCTCTTTCTTCTTACTCACAACGTCACCCTGTCGGTGGCGCTCGGCATGGCGCTGGGTGTCGGCCAGATCGGCTGGCAATACGCGCGCAAGCTGCCGATCGACACCATGCAGTGGATGAGCCTGTTCCTGGTGCTGGGCTCGGGCGCGGCCACGCTGCTCACCCACGACCCGCGCTTCGTCATGGTCAAGCCGAGCGTCATCTACCTCATCGTCGGCATCGTGATGCTGAAGCCGGGATGGATGAACCGCTATCTGCCGCCGGTTGCCGTCGAAACAGTGCCCGATATCGCCGTCATCTTCGGTTACGTCTGGGCGGGACTGATGTTCTTTTCCGCGGCCTTGAACCTCGTCGTGGCCCTCAACGTCAGCGTCGTGACATGGTCTGCCTCGATGTCGATCTATGCGATCGTCAGCAAGGCCGTCCTGTTCCTGATCCAGTACGCCAACATGCGCACCATCGGCGTACGGCGTCGCCGCGCCCAGATGGTTCCTGCGCCTTCCTGACGAATTTCCGCGAACCGCTTCGTTGGCGAACGCGCTATCCCCGCAGGCAGGCTCGGCCATCCCGGCCCTCCGCGAACCGCGCATCGTGCGATGTGGAAAGACGTCCAATCCCGCCGAATGCCACGCTGACGAACATCCACAATAGCGACAACGCGTGACTGTGCGAGGTTGCTCTATGCGCGTTGTGGGGTGACCGCCAAACGGGAGGTTTCGATGGCGACAACGCTGACGATCAACGGCGAACAGAAATCGTTCGAAGCTCCCGACGACATGCCGCTGCTCTGGGTGCTGCGCGACGTGCTGGGCATGACCGGAACGAAATTCGGCTGCGGTATCGCGCAGTGCGGCGCCTGCACCGTGCACATCGACGGCAAGCCAGTGCGTTCGTGCCTGCTGCCGGTGAGCACGGCGCGCGGTCGCGCCGTCACCACCATCGAAGGCATCGGCGCCTCGCCGGCGGGCACAAAGATCCAGAAAGCCTGGCTCGATCTCGAAGTGATCCAGTGCGGATATTGCCAGTCGGGCCAGATCATGTCCGCGGCGGCCCTGCTCGCGAGCACGCCCAATCCCGATGATTCCGACATCGACGCCGCGATGGCGGGAAATATCTGCCGCTGCGGCACCTATGTACGCATTCGCGCCGCCATCAAGCAGGCCGCCTCCGGCCGCCAGTCGTAGGAGCCCGTCATGGCAGTCGCAGAAAAAGTCCCCGACGGCGTTTCGCGCCGCGCTCTGCTGACCGGCGGTCTGGCGGGCGGATTCCTGCTTGCGTTTCACCTTCCGGTGCGCGCGGTCAACGAACCGGTGCAGCCGCCGGACATCACGGCCGGCAAGTTCGCGCCCAACGCCTTCATTCGCATCGACGAGGCCGGCCACGTCACGCTGGTGATGCCGCAGGTCGAAATGGGACAGGGCGTCTACACCGCGTTGCCAATGATGCTGGCCGAAGAGCTCGACGCCGATTTTGCCCAGGTGAGGCTCGAACATGCGCCGCCGAGCGACAAGCTCTACGGCAATCCGCTTTTTGGCATTCAGGCCACAGGCAATTCCAATTCGGTTCGGGCGTGGTGGAAGCCGTTGCGCACCGCGGGCGCCAGCGCGCGCGCCATGCTGGTGCAGGCCGCAGCAGCGCAATGGCAGGTCGAACCTGCAAGTTGCACGACGGCAAAGAGCGAAGTCCTCCACGCCGGGAGCGGACGCAGGATTTCCTATGGCGAATTGGCACTTGCTGCGAGCAGCCAGACGCCGCCAAAGGACGTTCCGCTCAAGGACCCGAAGGATTTCATTCTGATCGGCAAGCCGCTGAAGCGGCTCGACACCCCCGACAAGGTCAACGGCAAGGCCGTCTACGGCATCGACGCCATGCTTCCCAACATGAAATTCGCTACCCTCCGGCAGTGCCCGGTGTTGGGCGGCAAGGTCCGCAAGGTCGACGACAGCGCTGCCAAAAAAGTCCCCGGCGTGCAGCAGATCGTCGTGCTCGACGACCTGGTCGCCGTGGTCGGCGATCACATGTGGGCGGCCAAGAAAGGCCTCGACGCGCTGGTGATCGACTGGGATGAAGGTCCTAACGCAACGGTCAGCTCGAACGATATCTGGCGGGAGCTGCGCGCCGCCAGCGAAAAGGACGGCGCCGTAGCCCGATCCGAAGGCGATATCGCCAAGGGCCTTGCCACCGGCGACAGGATGGACGCGGCGTACGAGCTGCCGTTTCTGGCGCATGCCACCATGGAGCCGATCAACGCCACGGTTCATTGCACCGCTTTCTCCTGCGAAATCTGGATCGGCACGCAGGTCATGACCCGGGTGCAGTCGGAGGCGGCGAAGGCGGCCGGGCTGCCGGTCGAGAAGGTGACCGTCAACAACCACCTGCTCGGCGGCGGTTTTGGACGCAAGCTCGAAGCCGACATGGTGGTCGCGGCCGTTCGCATCGCAAAGCAGGTCGATGGTCCGGTGAAGGTGATGTGGACCCGCGAGGAAGACATCCAGCACGACATCGTCCGCCCAGTCTATCGCGACACCATTGCCGCGACATTGTCCGGCGGCAAGATCGTCGGCTGGAAATACAAGGTCAGCGGGTCGTCGATCATGGCGCGCTGGTTTCCGCCGGGGTTCCAGAAGGGCATCGACATCGACGCTGTCGATAGCGCGATCGACATCCCCTACGACATTCCCAATATCCATGTCGAATATGTCCGGGCCGAACCGCCGGCGGTGCCGACCGGATTCTGGCGCGGCGTCGGCCCCAACAACAACGTGTTTGCGATCGAATGCTTCATGGACGAGTTGGCGCGCAAGGCCGGCAAGGATCCGATCGAGTTTCGCCGCGCGATGCTTGGCAAGCAGCCGCGTTTTTTGGCGGCACTCGATCTGGTGGCGGAAAAATCCAACTGGGGCAAACCGCTGCCGGCGCGCACCGGGCGTGGCGTGTGCGTGCAGCCGTCGTTTGCTAGCTTCATCGCGACCGTGGTGGAAGCGGAAGTCGATGAACAGGGTGAGGTCCAGTTGCGGCGCGTCACCTCGGCGGTCGACACCGGCAT
>JBAUUA010000270.1:0-8569 GCA_049582465.1 Bradyrhizobium sp.
GGTCACCGGCTGGGACCTTCCTTTTCGACCACCCAAAGCTCCGGCTTCTTTTCTTCCCACGCCGGCCCTAATTCTCGCCTCGCGCGCGCATTTGACAAGCGACAAATTTTGCGCGTTGGCATCATAAACTTTGATACGTCTTTGCAATTAGAGCGAGCCGTGCGAGGCTCGCGGCCGCGTGCGAAGCCAATCCGCATGGGTCATCGCACTTCTTCCAAAATGCGCGGTTTGTTTGAGACCCGATCCGCGCAGAGCATTAGGGCCAGCGGCGACACCTGCCGCACCAACTGATCCATGATTGACGCGCGGGGGAGCGAAGCTGCGTCATCCTAAACGGGAATCAAATGGCCGCCTGAGAGCTACCCGAAAGGCGCGCTGCCTCAACTCAGGTTCCTGCCGTCGTGGTTCAAACCTGCGGTATTTAGCCTCGCTTGATTTTCAGGGTCTCGGCCTTAACTCGATCTTATGATCTGGAAAACTCGACGGTTACAGTTTTGCGCGGGTCTCCTGCACCCTTGCAAGTAAACCGGACGGCTTCGCGCCGGCCGGGATTTCATTCTTCTCACTGGCAATTGAGCTTAATAAGCGCTGAGCGCCGCATGACGCTGCGTGCCGCGCATTGCTAGAGAGATCTAGGAGCAACGTTATTACTATTGTTGCAACACTGGCCGTCTCGACTTTGTGGTGGGTATTCGCTTTGTTTGTCGATCCTGACGATTATCGCAACCCGCGACGCGCAGTGCCAACTCGTAATCAGAATTCGAAATCGGAATTGGACCCTCCAATCCATGGGAGAAGAAGGTATGACTGACTTTACTAGTCGCAGGATGGCATTCGAAAACAAATTCGCGCACGATGAGGCATTGCGCTTTAAGGCTATATCCCGCCGAAACAAGCTCCTTGGACTGTGGGCCGCGCGACAGCTCGGCAAATCAGGCGCAGAAGCCGAAACATATGCCGGCACAGTGGTCATGGCTGATTTCGAGGAGGCCGGAGACGAGGACGTCATTCGCAAGGTCGTCAGCGATCTCGATGGGGCAGGTGTCGTCGCTGACGATGAGCAGGTGCGCCGCGCGTTGGTGGGCTTTATGGACCGGGCAACCGAGGAGATCCAAGCCGGTACATGAGCTTTTCCCAGCCGGCATGCGGAGCGCAAGCGAAGGACGTAAACAGTTGCCCTCGCCCGCTGCGACCAAGTGGTCCATTGGATGGCCATGTGGGATCGATGCGCCTCGAAACGAGACTCTCGTTTCTTCCGCAACTTCCGCCGCGGGTTTTGACGGCTATATCGACGTCAACGCGGCAGCGGCCGGCCGAGGCGGCAGTAAAGGGATGAGCATGAGCGGTTGGGGGCTCATCGGTCGCTCGGGTATCACGTTCTGCTCAGCGCGATTGCGGCGGTTTTCGCCGCAGCATTCGCCGCGGCACTGTATTGAACCTGGCCGGGCCAGATATCGGCGAGCCATATTGCCTCGAGCCGTTTTCCGCGGCACTAGCGCGAGAACAGCTCGCAGCCCCGAGAAGAACGCGTCAGGAGCCAAGGCGCGCCGCTTCTGGCCAGGTAACCGCCGCCGTTCATCGCTGGGCAACGGACGCCATTCTCTCTCCGGGACGTGAGGGTCGCATCGTCGCGGTCCGATCAAGGAACTCAAAACGGAGGTCGCTCAATGCCTAGGGAAAACGAGACGCGTAAGCAGCGAGAGAAGCAGGAACTTGACGACGAGTTGAACCGTCAGCTTGAGCAGACATTCCCGGCCAGCGATCCACCAAAAATTACACGTAGCATCCCGGCCACCCAAGTCACGCCGAAGCCGGGCCCCCGGCGACGAAGAACAGAAGACCGGTTGAGCGGCAGTGTCAGTTGAGGGCGTGCGCGGGCGAAGCCCCGTCCGGGTAGAGAAGAACAGTGGATTGGCCACGCATGACCTTGTTAGGGATTGGCGGTGAAAACAGCGTTGCAACGTCTACTGGTGGAAGCAAAGAGCCAGTCCTCCAGCGGTCGGCTCCTTCGTGATGGGGGCGCCGATGGGTCGGACACGTGATCTATTTCAGTATCGTCTTGCTATCGGAAGCGGCACTCCGCCCAATGGGCAAAGCCGCTCACTGAACTGCTCTAGGGTACCGAGAAGACCGCAATTTTTTGGTTACATTGATGTGAGTGGACAACGGCGCTTACTAGGCCGAGTACTAGAAGTAAATTGGCAATTGGCGACCGTAACGCCCTGTGGCAGGTAGCCCGTACCTGCCGCTATGAACCGGACTTGGGCGATACCGACGGGCAATGGCCCTGTGGAGGTCGCGAGTGCTCTATGTGGATATTCCTACGTCCGTCGATATCAAGGCCTTGTCCTCCTATCGAGACCAGGGCTGCGTCTCGATCTACATGCCAACCACGCCTGTCACGCAGCAGGCTCAAGCTGATCGGATCGCGTTGAAAAACTTGGCGAGGGAGGCTGTTCAGAAGCTCCAAGCCGACGGCACGGATAAACAGCAGGTTGCCGTGATTGCTGAACAGCTCGACGATCTCATCGATGACGACGAGTTCTGGCGGTTCCAGGCTCATAGCCTAGCCATCTTCGCCACACCCGGCAATGTGCGGACGTTCCGTGTGCCAAATGCCCTTAAGTCTTTGGTCGAGGTATCGGATCGATTCCACGTAAAGCCATTGCTCCGAAGCGTCAGCTTCGCCCAATCGTGCTACGTGCTCACGCTTGCGCAGAAGTCCATCCGCGTGATCGAAGTTTCGCCTGATCTGCCGGCAGAACCGGTCCGAGTTGAGGGCATGCCTGAGGACGCCGGCAGAGCCGTGCAAGGGATGGGTGAACTCGACCATTGGCCGAGCGGCCGTATTCAGGGCGCCGAGGGAAAAAAGGTGCTTTTGCGCCAGTTCGCGCGCAAGGTCGACAAGGCGCTTCGTCCCCTTTTGACGGGCAGTGATATCCCGCTGGTCCTGGCGGCAGCCGAGCCATTGGCGTCTATCTACCGTTCGGTGAACACTTATAGCCACTTAGCCGAGCCGACGATTGAGGGCAGCCCTGAAAGCTTAACCGATGCGCAACTCGGTCAACGGGCGCGGACAATTTTGGACGGAATCTACCGAGAGGAGCTTGCAGCTTGGAGGAGTCTCTTCGAGGCTCGCATCGGCGAGGGGCGAGCGATCACGGATATTGCCCAGGCGGCTAGGGCCGCGACTATGGGTGCAGTGGACTCGGCTTTGGTGGACATCGATGAGACTATTCGCGGGTGTATCAATGAGCGGGGCGCCGTCGTTTTTGCGGAGCAAGCAAGTGCGTCGAACTATGACTTGGTTGATGAGATCGCGACCCGCGTCATGGCAACTGGCGGTCGTGTGATCAGCGTTCGTAAGGCTGACCTTCCGAAAGGCGAATCGCTCGCGGCGATTCTGCGCTACCCGGTTTGAGTGCAAGCCCGACCTCGGACTATTGCGGCCGTCAGCGCGACCAGACCTGCCGGGACTGCGACCCCGCTAGGCGTGCGCGGACCGATTCCGGCGACGACTGGGACCGAGGAGAGCCCTCCAACACCCTGGCCGACGCTAACGAGAGTGCCCGTCACGAAGGTCACACCGAGGCGCACGCCATTCATTGGGCGTAGAGCCGTGTATTGGACGCGCATTGCCGCGACGACCGGAAGACTGTGGAAACCGAGTTCCGCTGGCAGTGAAGCCTGCATGCGGCGTTACACGCTGGGTTGAGATGTGAATGCCGATGATCAGAAGTCAGATGCGCGGACGCTCCTGTCTTCGAACTTGAAAATCTGGATTCGCAGTCTTCCGAGGAACCACATACGTCAACTTGGTCGCCGTTAACCGCTCTCGGCGCGTAATTGCCGAGATCGTAACAGGCAAGATACGACCATCGCGGGTTTCGTGATGTGCAAAGCCGGCGCACAAATGTCGCGCCATCGCGATTGGTGGACGTTTAGTGATAGCCAATGTCGGAGCGTACTTTCCCTCGAAACACCCAATACGACCATCCAGTGTACATAAGGATGATCGGCAGTAGAAACAGCGTGCCGACGAGAAGGAAGGCTTGCGTACTCTCAGAGGACGCCGCCTGCCAAAGACTGAATCGATATGGAACGATGTTGGGCCATAGACTGATTGCAATACCAATATAAGACACGACGAACAGGCCGACGGCAGTTGCAAAGGGAGTTATCTCGGAATCGTTATTCAGCGAGCGCCACTCCGCCCACGCCAGCAGCGCCGTGACGATGGGTATGGGCGACAGCAGTAGGAGATTGGGCCAGGAGAACCATCGCTTCGCGATATCCTCGTGAACGAAGGGCGTCCAGAGACTGACAACGCCGATGGCAGCGATAACACCAATGAAACACCATCGGCCATGACGGCGCGCCCAAGCCTGCAGGTCCCCCTCCGTTTTTAAGACGAGCCAGCCAGCGCCGAGCAGTCCATAACCGAACACGAGCGCAATTCCGGTCAGAACGGAGAACGGAGTGAGGAAGTCGAATGATCTGCCGGCGAACACTCGGCCCTCGACCTCGAACCCCTGGATAAACGCCCCGAGGACCATACCCTGTGCGAAAGTTGCGATGGCGGACCCGTAGACAAACCCATAATCCCAGAACGTCTTGTGCTCCGCATCGCGATACCGAAACTCGAATGCAACGCCGCGGAAGATTAGCGCGAGCAGCATGACCAGAATCGGGAAATAAACTGCCGGAATGATAATGGCGAATGCGAGCGGGAAGGCTGCAAGTAGCGCAAGGCCACCAAGCACGAGCCAAGTCTCGTTACCATCCCAAATGGGCGCGATGGAGTTCATCACAAGATTGCGGGATGGCGTATCCGGCGCGAGCCCGAACAGCATTCCGACCCCGAGATCAAACCCGTCGAGCAGGACGTAGAAAAATACCCCAACGCCGAGAATGAGCGTCCAGATCGGCACGATGTCGAGAACCAAGGAATTCACAGCGGGGGCCTCCTGGAAGCGGTTGGGAACGTGCGAACCAGAAGGTCGGGCCTGCCACCCTCAATTGGGCTGTCGCCCTTTACCGAATCGACCGGTCCTCTACGGACAAGTCGGCCCATGATCAAAATCCCCGCGGGGAACATGATGAGATACGCCACGATATATCCTGCAAGAGAAATCAAGACATCCATGCCCGTCAGAGAGGGAGAAACCGAATCCGCCGTGCGGAGCAGTCCATAAACGGTCCAGGGCTGGCGTCCCACCTCGGTGGTGATCCACCCGGCCAATACGGCGACGAAGCCCAACGGGGCCACGAGTTGGCATGCTTGCAAGAACCAGCGTGCTTCGAAAAGACGCCCCTTGAACCTCAACCACCAACTCGCCACCACGAGACCGAGCATGATGACGCCGATTCCGACCATGATACGGAAGGCAAAGAACGGAATTGCCACCGGCGGGCGATCCCCTGGCGGCCAATCCTTCAGCCCTTTGATCACCGCATTCGCATCGTGGGCCAGGATAACGCTCCCGAGGACCGGAATTGCGACTGAGTAGTGGTTCGTCTCGTTGATCTCGTCGGGGATAGCAAAGAGATTCAGTGGAGCTCGGCTTGTCGTTTCCCAATGAGATTCGATCGCAGCGAGCTTCGCAGGCTGATGTTCAAGCGTGTTGAGCCCGTGCAAGTCGCCGAGCAAGACTTGCAGCGGCACAAGAGCACTCAGGAGCCACAGCGTCATCGAAAACATGACGCGCCCCTCTTCGATAAACCGACCGCCTCGGATCAGATACGCAGCCACGGCAGCGACGACGAAGGCAGTGGTGACATAGAAAGCGACAATCGTATGGGTTAGCCGATACGGGAAGGACGGATTGAATACGATCTGAAACCACTCCTTGGGGAAGAAGCGTCCGTCGACAAGCGCATAGCCGACCGGCGTCTGCATCCAACTATTGGCGGAAAGGATCCAGAAAGAAGAGAGAAGCGTTCCGAACGCAACCATGAGGGCCGCGAACAAATGCGCCCATTGCGGCACGAGCTTTCGTCCGAATAGAAGCACTCCGAGAAACGCCGACTCGAGGAAGAAGGCCATGATGGCCTCGTAAGCGAAGAGTGGCGAGAGGACGTTCGCGGTAACGTCTGAGAACCGGCTCCAATTGGTACCGAACTGGAACGGCATGACAATTCCGGAGACCACGCCCATTCCGAATGTGACAGAAAATATCTTGATCCAGAACATTGACGACCGGAAATACACCTCGCGCCCAGTCGCAAAGTAAATGCCTTCGAGCACGGCGATGTAAGAAGCCAACCCAACGGTGAAGGCAGGCAGAAGAATATGCCACCCTATCACCCACGCGAACTGCAACCGCGACAGCAACAGTGGATCCGAGAACATGGTGTCCCCATCCTTTCCCCGGCCGACGCCACACTGTCTTTCATCTTCCAATTCGGATCAAGCAACCTCGGTCTTAACCAACTCCACAAACTCACCGACGGAACGGATCGAGTGCCCAACTATAAAAAATACATGCGCCATGCTGCGAACATATCGTCTGGACTGCGGTGCTCCTCGCAACGTCTACGAGCCGCCGCTTTAGCGCGCATTTCTCCTCGAATCGTTTGATCCAGTTCCGCTCGCGCCCACTTCAAGAACCGCGAGGCTTCGCTCTATACCTTGCTCCGTCCAACGGATCGACTGCCCCGGTCCAAGACCGATCAGCGCACTTCCGATGGGACTTAAGATTGAAATACAGTGATTGCATCGGGCCTCTTCCGGAAAAACGAGTTGAGCTCGTCGAATACGGGCATCTGCGTGATCGACGAACTTCACTTCACAACCGAGTCTGACGACCGAATTCGGCGCGACATCATCCGGCGCAATTTCCGCGCGCTCGATCTCCTCGCGAAGAAAACAAGCAGCCTCAGTATCGACTATCGTCAACGAGTTTCCAAGCAGAGCAACCAACGTTTCACGATCCATCGCTGTCAGAACGATAGGCGGCCGTTGCTCGGGATGACTTCGCTCAATGTTGCTCATTACCACGTCTTTCTACCGATTTTCTGATGCGTCAGACAAATGAATTTCGTTGCCTATTCAATGCAATATGGATGTTTCCAAAGAAATCGGGCCGGAGTTGCATAAAATGTGAGCTCTGAGAGCCCCGCTTTTTTGGCGAATGCGGAGATGGAGAGAGTTCCCGCCGCAATAAAATGGGGATCTCCTGTATCTCCGATGTCTTAGTCTGTTCCGATCCCATGGGGCGATCGCGTCGCCGCATCTTCATGTACAGCCAAGCTGACGCTATGGGTCGGGATGCTGGGTTCCTTAGTCAATTTCTGCATGCTATTTCCCGAGATGATGATTGACATAAATAGCATCCCGGCAATCATCCAAAACGTCAGCCTGCCGTTGGTGTCATCCGTCCGGGGTTGGCTGGAACGGGGGCCGCTATGCGAAGGAAGAAGCTCGATCAAACGAACCGCTAGTATGCTTGCTTCCGACGGCGACCACCGGTCGCCACTCGATTTCGATATCTTCGAAGCAAGGCTGTCTATCGCCTGATCTCTCGAAAGCTGGGTCAGGCGAGCAGCTTCTTGCCAAGGATCGAGGTCCTGACGCGCGAGGACGGACAAGACGCTCAATGTCATCTCATCTGTCTCGCAAAGCGACGCGAATAAGAAAGCATCGTACTGGGACTCGAAACAAGAAAGTACGGTCATTTCACACCCCCACACTCGATGGGAAAACGTCGTGTCGGCCAACGTCGCCGAGGTCCGTGTGGCTATCGCACTCCGGGATCTTGCTGTTCTTCAGAAATATCTGACAAGCGATAAATACTGTGCATTTACATTCATAAAATCGCTAGGTTTCGCACGCTCAGACTTGGCTGGCTCGTCTGGCCAGCCTAAATCGATTGACAACAGGATCAGCTTCAGACTCTCGGCGACGCTGCGTGTGGCCCACTCAAGTGAGTTCACCACCCTGCGGACGAGATCGTGCTGCTTGCTGGGGCCGAGAGTGCCACAGGCTAGGTCACTCGGGAGAGGCAATGACCGAGCCAAGCTCTGACTGATCGAAACTTTCCTTTTCATCGCAACCATACCTCAGGCGTTCATGAGCAGTCCGAGTGATCTCGTTCAGCCGCTCAGTCGGCTTCCTGAATTGTCTGCTTCTTCCGAAAACAACTCCTTGACACCTCGGCCGCTGAATTCGGTGACCTGACGCCTCAGTTCGCAGGTCTCTTCAGAGCGTTTTTGTCAGGTCAGGGAGACTCGCTGCAGTCCCTTCGGTCTTTCTCCCCTTGTCGTGCAACAAACCAATAGCGAATTCGACAGAAATGCGCCGGCCATCCTTGGTCAATCTCGGTACGGACAAGAGGTCACCTTGGCGGTATTGACTTTCGCCGGTTGCCATTACCTAATCGATCGCTGCTGCGTCGCGGTTTCGACGCCTGCTCGATCTCCCAGAGCATCCACACGAAGGTGATGCCCAGGCCGACAACAACGGCCAGAAGCAGCAATGTCAGGACCGGCGCTGTCAGCATGGTGAACATTCATCAGGCAACCATTGACCCGTGATTGTTAGTTTCATAGCTAGGCACGAAGGCGTTTT
>JBAUUA010000271.1:0-1650 GCA_049582465.1 Bradyrhizobium sp.
GCTCGGATCGAACGGCTTCTCTCGCCTGGGTCCGGCAGAACTCAAGGACGCCGCTGCTGGCCAGCGAATGCAGCAACCTCATGTGCGTGGCGGCATCGCTTGTCGCCGCCTGAAGTTCGGCAAGCCAATTCTCTCGCTGCGCCTGGGCCGCCGAGCGCAGGAAATGGACGACCGGCAAGGTGATGCGCCCGGTCCGCAAATCCTCGCCGCGTTCCTTTGTGTTGTCGTGCAGGCCGGCGACGTTGATGACATCGTCGATGGCCTGATAGGCCGTGCCCAGCGCCAGAAAGAAGTCTCCCAGCGCCGTCACCTGTTCGCTGCTGCCGTCGCCCAGCATGGCGCCGATTCGCGCGAACGCCCGGAACGGCACGCCCGTCTTCAGCTTGTGCGAAACACAGACATGTTCCTCGATGGTCGTCATGCCGGAATCCGACAAATCGAGCAGCAATGGCGACTTGATGCTCAGTCCGAGATCGAGTCCCTGCCCGATATGCGCGATCCGCAGCAGGTCGACATACTCCTTGTAGATCGCCGCCTTCCGGCCATCGGAGAGCCCGGAGTTCTCGATCAGGAACTGAACCTGGAAGTAGGCCAGCGTGCCGCTGTTGATCGCGCCCGGCGTGCCGTAGATCAGGTGGCAGGCCGGCCCGCCGCGCCGCAGCCTGGCGCCGTCCTCCACATCGTCGACGATCAGCGATCCCGCGTGCAGAATTTCCGAAAACGCCAGCCAGTCCTGCAACCGGTCGAAGTCGCCGCCCACGATCTCGCAGCAGATCGCCAGCGCATATCCGCGCCAGCCCTTGCCGCCCCGGCTCAACACGTCGACCAGGGGTCTTGCCAGATCCTGGACGGAGGGAATGACGGATGGCGGAAGGCCAAGCGCGGAGGCTTCGGTGTTGCTCAGCAGGCTGGACGATATCAGCGCGCTCTTCCCGGACCCCTGGAGAAGACGCTGGATCGCCTCGAATGTCCTGCCGTTCCCCCGATCGAGAAAAGTCTCGGCGTGAAGTCGGGATACGCTCTGATCTGCAACCATACCCCAGCCCCCGCACTGTGGAACGTAAGGAGGATCAGTCTCCGCTCTGGAAAATCAGGTCTGGTACAAGCGGCGGGCCCCACTGGAATTGCCCGGTTACCATTCTGACCAAATTTTGCCGTCCGTGCTACGGCTTTCGCGTTGGGCAAAAGGACGGATCGGAGGCTGGCGATCACGCGCGCGCTCTGCTATTTAACGCCCGGGCACCCGCGCATCCAAAGTGGGTCCTCCGGTCCCGTAGCTCAGCCGGATAGAGCGACGGTTTCCTAAACCGTAGGTCGCATGTTCGAGTCATGCCGGGATCGCCAGTTTTCCTCGCTTCAAGGCACCGGTTCGTTGGACCGGCGGGCCCGTGCGGCGAGGCGGCGCGATATGTCGGTCCCGAAAAAGGCCGGAACAATCAATAACGCAACAGGATGGAGGCGCTGCCGATGATTACCGCCATTGTCCGTTTCAAGCTTCCCGCCAGCATCGATGCCGCCACGGCGGCCGAACTGTTCCAGGGTTCGGCGCCGAAATATCAGGGGCTCCCCGGCCTGATCCGCAAATATTATCTCTTCGATGCGGAAAACCGCACCGGTGGCGGCTGCTATCTCTAGGAGAGCCGCGAAGCC
>JBAUUA010000272.1:0-5394 GCA_049582465.1 Bradyrhizobium sp.
CGCCAAGATCATGCAGAAGATGTGTCACGCGGTGCTCAAGGAAACCGGCCACGGCGACGACCCGATGCTGAAGGTCGCGCTGGAACTGGAAAAGATCGCGCTGAGCGATCAGTATTTCATCGACCGCAAGCTCTATCCGAATGTCGACTTCTATTCGGGCATCACGCTAAAGGCGATGGGCTTCCCGACCTCGATGTTCACCGTGCTGTTCGCGGTCGCGCGCACCGTCGGCTGGATCAGCCAGTGGAGCGAGATGATCGAGGATCCGCAGCAGAAGATCGGCCGCCCGCGCCAGCTCTATACCGGTGTGACCCGCCGCGACTACATTGACATGGACAAGCGCAAGTAAGGCGCGCGAGTCACTCGCTACCATTTGGGGCCGGATGCTCACGCGTCCGGCCGCTATTTTTATGACCGTACCGTAGGGTGGGCAAAGGCGCATTTGCGCCGTGCCCACCATCGCGCCAAACCGTTGTCTTGAATGGTGGGCACGCTTCGCTTTGCCCACCCTACCAATCTAGCTCTGCCGCCGCGCCTTGCGCATCGTCGCCAGCACGATGTCGGCGGCGCGGACGCTGGGCGGCTGGTTGCCGGTCGACAGGATGCCGTCGATCCGGGCAAACGCCTCGAGCTGACGCCGGCGCATCGGCGTATCGTCCAGCACCTCGCGCAGCGCCAGCGACAATTTCTCCGGCGTGCAATTCTCTTGCAGATATTCGGGCACGACGTTCTCAGCGATCACGAGGTTGGCCAGAATGACCGACTTCACCGCGATCAGGCGCCGCATGATCCAGGCCTCCGCCGCACCGACCCGGTAGGCCGTGATCATCGGCACGCCGGCAATCGCAAGCTCCAGCGTCACGGTGCCGGATTTGGCGAGGGCCGCGCGCGCGATCCGGAACGCCGCGCGCTTCTCCTGCTCGCCGATCACGATCCTGGGCGCGATCTTCCAGCTCCGCACGCCCTCCGTGATCGCTTCCTGCAAATGCGGCATGGTCGGAAGCACGGGTTCGAACGCCACGCCCTCGGCGCTTAGCCGGTCCAGCGTTTCGCCGAACACCGCCATGTGGTGACGGACCTCGCTGCGACGGCTTCCCGGCAGCACCAGCAGCACCGGCGGCGCCTCGTCGCGGCGTTTCCGCTCCTCTGCCGAGGGACGCAAGGTCCCGATCTGCTCGGTCAGAGGATGGCCGACATAGCTGCAGGGCGGGCCGCGCAGCCGGCGGTATTCCTCGGGTTCGAACGGCAGCAGCGCCAGCACGTGATCGACATAGGCGCGCATCGCACGCGCCCGGCCGGGCCGCCAGGCCCAGACCGAGGGAGAGACATAGTCGACGATCGGAATCGAGGGATCGCGGGCACGGACGCGGCGCGCCACCCGATGGGTGAAATCCGGACTGTCGATGATGACGAGCACGTCGGGCGCGGCTGCTGTGACCGCCGTGGCGGTCATCCGGATCAGGCCGAGGATCTTCGGCAGCTGCTGCACGACCGCCGCCAGCCCTATGATCGACAGCTCCTCGATCGGAAACAGCGAGCCGAGCCCTTCGCGGGCCATCGCCTGACCGCCGACGCCTTCGAAGCGCACGGCATCGCCGAGACGCTGGCGCAGCACCTTCATCAGGTTGGCACCGAGCCGGTCGCCGGATTCCTCGGTCGCGATCAGGAAAATCCGTCGCCCGATATTTGCGGGTACGCGCGCGACCATCACGCGGGCAGACCGGTCACGAAAAGGCCGGCAGCGTCGGCGGCCTCGATCATGGCCTGCGGCTCGACGACGATGGTGTTGCCGGCGACGACGGCGATGCCCGCAAGCTGCGCGGCGGCGGCGCCCTCGATGGTTCGCGGCCCGATCGTCGGCAGATCGAACCGCAGATCCTGGCCGCTCTTCGGCGCCTTCACCAGCACGCCGCGGCCTGCCTTGGCGCGAATGCGGCCCTCCTTGCGCAGCCGCGCCACGCGCGCCAGGAGGCCGTCGGTACCCTCGATATCCTCCACGGCGACGACGTGACCATCGATCACGATCACGGCCTGACCGATGTCGAAGGGGCTGAGCGCGCGCAGCACCTCCTGCCCCTTCGCAATGTCGGCAGCGGCGTTCGCGTCGGGCGTTGCCCGGGTGAGGCATCCCACCGGCACCAAGAGATCCGGGGCGACGTCCTTGATTCCCACCATGCGAAAGCCGTCCTGCTCGAGAATGCGGGCTATCCCGGACAACAGATGATCGTCGCCGCCGCGGAAGGCGGCCCATACCCGCCCGAGCACGCGTAGCGTGCCCCAGTCCAGCCTGATCTCCGAGAGCGCCGGCCGCATCAGGGCGCCGATGAAAATCAGGTCGCGGCAGCCCTCGGCGCGAAACAGCCTCGTCGCCCGGCCGATCTGACCGACCGAAATCCAGTGGTGGCGAAAACGCTCCACCTGCTTCGGATCGCAGGCGCCCTTCAGCGCGAACAGCACGGGATGGCCGCCGCGCGCCAGCAGGGAATCGGCGACGGCGAACGGCATGGCGCCGCCGCCGGCGATCACGCCGACGGCTGAGGAAGTTTGTGAGGCCGCTGTCATCATGGCTGCGGCGATCCCGTCATCAGCTGTTGCCGTCGTCGGCCGGAAGACACAGCGCGCGGTGTTTGCCGCCCTCGATGAAGGCGAGGATTTCCGCGATCGCCGGATCCTTGGCGGCCAGCGGCTTAACCGCGCTCAGCCGCTCGGCGAAAATGCCCGGACCGTGAAACAGCTTTTGATAGAACGATCGCACGGTCGCTAGCCGCTCCTTGGTGAACTTGCGGCGCTTCATGCCGATGATGTTGAGCCCCTCGAGGCTCGCATACTGGCCGTTGACGAGGCCGAACGGAATGACGTCGCCGCGCACGCCGCAGACGCCGCCGACCATCACCTGCGAGCCGATCCGTGTGAACTGGTGCACCGCCGACAGCCCGCCGATGAAGACGAAATCGCCGATCTCGCAGTGGCCGCCCAGGGTGGCGGAGGTCGCGAAGATCACGTCGTTGCCGACCTGGCAATCGTGACCGACATGGCTGCAGTTCATGAAGTAGCCGCGGTCCCCGACGCGGGTGATACCGCCGCCGGCCACGGTGCCGGCATTCATCGTGGACTGCTCCCGGATGGTGCAGCCCTGGCCGATCTCCAGCCGCGTGAGTTCGCCGCGATAGCTCAGCGATTGCGGCGGCGTGCCCAGGGAGACGAAGGGGTAGATCGTGCAATCGTCGCCGATCGTGGTCTGTGCCGTGATATGCACATGCGCGATCAGCTTGCAATTGGCGCCGATCACGACGTTCGGGCCGATGACGCAGTAGGGGCCGATGGTGGTGCCCTCGCCGATCACAGCGCCGTCTTCAATCCGCGCGCTGGGATCGATCCTGCTCATGGTCCGCTATTCGCCGAAATTGCCGTTGATGTGGTCAGGTTTTGCGGTGGTTAGCGCGGCGTTCCGGCACTGTCCAGTGACGTATGGTTACGTCGTGTTTCGTCCATTCCGGCAGGCTCGATCGGGCGACAGACCCGGCGCCGGAATGAACGCCGCCCGCCTCAGTCGGTCAGCATCGCCCCGACATCGGCCTCGGCCACCGTCGTGCCGTTAACCTTCGCGTCGCCGTGAAACCACCACATGGTCTTGCGCCGGCCGATCGAGCGCATGTGATACTCGATGGTATCGCCGGGCATCACGGGCTTGCGGAATTTGCATTTGTCGATGGTGAGAAAATAAACCGCGCGCGGCTTCTCGGTGCCTTCGACCGACTTGATACCGATCACGCCCGCGGTCTGCGCCATGGCTTCGATCATCATGACGCCGGGATAGACCGGGCGGTCGGGAAAATGCCCGAGAAACGGCGGCTCGTTGAAGGTGACGTTCTTGATGCCGATGCCGCTGTAGTCGGCGCGGATATTGACTACCCGATCGATCAGCAACATCGGATAGCGGTGCGGGAGCGTCTTGAGAATCTCGTTGATATCCACCAGCGCGAATTTGACCGATGCCTCCTCCATCACTCCCGCCCTTCACCCTTCGGATCAGTCGAGCTATCACGCACCAGACGCTCCACCGCAACGATCTCCTTGAACCACTGCCGGGTCGGTTTGGCAAAAAAGCCGCCCCAGCGCCCGCCTGGCGGAATGTCATCCTTGACGCCGCTCATCGCCGTCACCTGCGCGCCATCGCCGATGTGGAGATGATTGTTGATCCCGACCTTGGCTCCCAGCGCCACGTTGTCGCCGATCGTCAGGCTGCCGGCTAATCCTATCTGGGCCGCCAGCAGGCAATGCCTGCCGATCGTCACATTGTGACCGATCTGGACCTGATTGTCGATTTTGGTGCCCTCGCCGATCACGGTGTCGCGCAGGCTGCCGCGATCGATGGTCGTTCCCGCGCCGATCTCGACGTCGTTCTGGATCAGGACGCGCCCGGTCTGCGGCACCTTCAAATGGCCGTCGGGTCCAAAGAAGACAAAACCGTAGCCGTCCTGGCCGATGCTGCAGCCGGGATGGATCAGGACGTTGTTGCCGATCAGCGCGCACTGAATGGCTGTCCGGGCGCCGACATTGCAATCCCGGCCGATCTTGACGTCGGCTGCGATCACCGCTCCCGCCCCGATCACCGTTCCGGCGCCGATTTCGACGTTGGGGCCGATTACCGCCAAGGGATCGACGATCACGCCGTCCTCCAGATGCGCGGTTGGGTCGATGATGGCGGACGGCGCGATCCCGGCGCAGCCGAACCAGGATTGCGGGCGAAGCGCGCCGGCGTAGAACTCGCGGGCGACCTTCACGAAGGCGCGGAACGGCTGGGCGGCCCGCAGCACCGCGACGTGGGGCGGCACCTTGGCCTCGAAGCGCGCGCTGACCATGCAGGCGCCGGCCTTGGTCGAGGCAAGCTGGTCGGCATATTTCAGATTTTCGAAAAACGTCAGATGCATCGGACCGGCTTCGTCGAGCGAAGCGAGCCCCCGCACCGGCTGGCCGCTGCGGGATGCATCGGCCAGATGTGCGCTCGTCAACGCGGCGATTTCGGCCAGCGTCGATACAGGCGGTTGCTCGAAGAAAGTCGGCTGCGCCATTCCACCCGTCGCGGTCCGGCCGGTGATCGAACCAGAGCTTCGGTCGTGATCAATCAGGACCGGACTATTTGCCTGTTTTGACGCGTCGTCTTCACGCGCACCAGTATCCATTTCGCTCGACAACGTTGTTAGAACGTCGTGCCGCCGCCAAACTTGAACTGCTGCACCCGGTCGAACTGACCCTTGGTTATCGGGACCGCATAGTCGAAGCGCAGCGGACCGAACGGCGAGGCCCAGATCAGGCCGACGCCCACCGACGAGCGGACCTGATTGCCGTTATCGTACACCAATCCAGTACAGGTACCGGCGCTCGCATTGGGGT
>JBAUUA010000273.1:0-6478 GCA_049582465.1 Bradyrhizobium sp.
TCGGCCTGATCGACGGCCTGCCCGGCCATGCCCAGATCGGCAAGGGCATGTGGGCCGCGCCCGACAAGATGGCGGACATGCTGGTGCAGAAGATCGGCCATCCGCAGGCCGGCGCCACCACCGCCTGGGTGCCGTCGCCGACCGCCGCGACGCTGCACGCGCTGCATTATCACCAGGTCAACGTGCTGGCGCGCCAGCAGGAACTGGCCAAGGGCGGTCCGCGCGCCAAGCTGTCCGACATCCTCACCATCCCGGTGTCGCAGTCGAACTGGGCGCCGGACGACGTCAAGCAGGAGATCGACAACAATTGCCAGGGCATCCTCGGCTATGTCGTGCGCTGGATCGACCAGGGCGTCGGCTGCTCCAAGGTGCCTGATATTCACGACGTCGGGCTGATGGAAGACCGCGCCACCTTGCGGATCTCGAGCCAGCACCTGGCGAACTGGCTGCACCAGGGGGTCATCACCAAGGAGCAGGTGATGGAGTCGCTGAAGCGGATGGCGGTGGTGGTGGACGGTCAGAACAAGGGCGATCCCTTGTACCGGCCGATGGCGCCCGCGTTCGACGGCGTTGCGTTCAAGGCAGCCTGCGACCTCATCTTCAAGGGGCGCGAGCAGCCGAACGGCTACACCGAGTTCATCCTCACCGCGCGGCGCCGGGAAGCCAAGGCGGCGGGCTAAAAAGCGGCGGGCCGAACCCGGCGGCGGTGACTTTGCCGCAGGCCTGCTCCGGGAACGATCGAAACTCGACCTCGTTAAGTCGTGATCTCAACGCAGGAGGAGATGACGATGGATTGGAACCGGGTTGAAGGCAACTGGAAGCAGTTCAAGGGCGCCGCCAAGGAGAAGTGGGGCAAGCTCACCGACGACGATCTCAACGTGATCGAGGGCCGCCGCGAGCAGCTCGAAGGCAAGCTGCAGCAGCGCTACGGCTTCGCCAAGGACCAGATCCACAAGGATGTGGACGACTGGTTCAAGACGCTGAAATAGCTCTCAGGCGATCAGCCAATCAAAAAGCCCCGGCTTCCCGCCGGGGCTTTTTTGTTGCGGCGCCAGCCGGCGCTAGAACACCGCGATGTATTTCAGGAGCGAGATCACGCCGAGGATGATCACGATGACCCGGATGATTTGCTTGGCGCGGCCGTCGAGCGGCAGCAGGTTGATCAGATACAGAATGAGAATGACGACGAGAAAGGTGACGAGTGCACTGACCAGCATCCGGAAATCCCCCTGAGCGCGCGGAGCGAAATTAACGGTCTGTTAACCCGCAAGGGACCCGTCGGTTCCCCCGAAGGAACCGCCGCGCAGGCTTATTCAGGCTTTGCTGTTGCGATCCAGTACTAATACAGCAGCGAAACTGTCTAAATTTTTACCTATCTCGGTCCCAATAGGCGCGAAATTGGGGGCTGCCATGCTGAAGCGTCTCACCGTATCCGCGCTGCTGAAAACCGTTATCCTGGTCATGTCGTTCTGCGTTGTCGTCGGATTTTCGCTCGGCGCCTGGGATTCATGGACCCGGCTGCAGCTCACGAACCGGATCGCTGTCATCGCCGAGGCCTCGGCGAACGTGTTCAAGGCGATGCACAACCTGCGAACCGATCAGTCCACGACCTTCCGCCTGCTCAACGCCGACCAGCCCGTCGCAAGCGACATCGAGAAATACCTGCGCGAGATTCGCGATTCGGAAATGCCCGCGATGGCCAACGCACTGGTGTTGTTGCCGTCGATCGAATTTGCGCAGCAGAACGCGCTGGTGCCCGAGTTCGATCAGCTGTTCAAGAAGCTGACGGCGGAGCAGAAGGAATTCTGGGACGACGTCGCCAAGCCAAAGGCCTCGCGCCGTGCCACGCTGCCGCAGGAATATTACGACACCACCGCCGCGCTGCTGAAGACACTCGACAAGCTGTCGGCAGCCCTTGCCGCCGCCGTCAACCATCAGGACGCCACCATCGACCAGCTGCTGGCGATCAAGCAGACCGCCTGGCTGTTGCGCAATACCGCCGGCGAAGCATCGCTGATGATATCGAAGGGGCTCGCCGCCGGCCGCATGGTGCCGGAATCGCGCCTGACCTACACGAGATTGCTCGGCGGCACCGAAATCGCGTTTACCGCGCTGGAAACCGCGGCATCGGGCATGCAGTTGCCTCCGGCGCTTTCCGCCGCGATCGCTGCGACCAAAACCGCCTATTTCGAGCCTGACTATCTCGCTTTGCGCGATCGCCTGCTCAACGCCATGATCGCCGGCGAGAAGCCCGAATTGACCGCGAACCAATGGAGCCCGATCACGGTCGGCCGCATGGGCTCGGCGGTTACCGTCGCCGAACGCGCGCTCGAGGCCGCTAAGGACCACACCGCCGTCCAGCATTCCGAGGCCCTGCGCTCGCTGGTGATCCAGCTCGTGCTGCTGGCCGCGGCATTCGCCCTGATGTTCGGCGCCATGATGGCCGTCACCCGCCGGGTCATCAGGCCGCTGCACAACATCCGCGACGCCATGCTGAAGGTCGCCTCGGGCGACCTGACCGTCGATACCGGCTACACCGAGCGCCATGACGAGATCGGCGCGCTCGCGGGAGCGCTGGAAACCTTCAAGCAGCAGGCCCAGGACAAGCTCCGGATCGAAGCGCAGGAGAGCGAGCGCAATGCGGGTGCCGCCTCCCGCCAGAAGGCGATCGAGACCTATGTCGGCGAATTCGAGAACATGGTGCGCCAGTCGCTGCAGCAACTGGGCGACGCTTCCAGCCAGATGCGGACCACGTCTTCCGGCCTGACGGAGGTTTCCCGTCAGACCAACGAGCGCGTCCAGGTCGCCGAGAAGGCCTCCAGCGAGGCCTCGATGAGTGTCGAAAGCGTCGCTTCCGCCTCCGAGCAGTTGAGCGCCTCGATCAACGACATCAGCCAGCAGGCCGCGCATGCGGCCGGCATCGCCAGCCGCGCGGTCGGCCAGGCGCGCGAAACCGACGGCACGGTGCAGGGTCTCGCCAAATCGGCGGGCCGGATCGGCGAAGTGGTCGGCCTGATCAACACCATCGCCGCCCAGACCAACCTGCTCGCACTGAACGCCACCATCGAGGCCGCGCGTGCCGGCGAAGCCGGGCGAGGTTTCGCGGTGGTGGCCTCCGAGGTCAAGTCGCTGGCCAGCCAGACCGCGAAGGCGACCGAGGAAATCTCCGAGCAGATTGCCGACATCCAGAAGGTCGCGGGCGAAGCCATCGACGCCATCAAGGGCATCGGCAGCATCATCGGCGAGGTCAACGAGGTCGCGACCGCGATCGCCGCCGCGGTTCAGGAACAGGGCGCAGCCACCCAGGAAATCACCCGCAGCACCCAATTCGCCGCGCAGGGCACCAAGAACGTCTCGGACAACATCAGCGGCGTCAAAACCGACGCCGACGCTTCCGCCGCCGCCGCCGAGAACGTCAAGCAGGCCTCCGAGACGCTGGAAACCCAGAGCCAGCAATTGGGCAGCCAGGTGACCCAGTTCCTCGGTAAGATCCGCGCGGCCTGATTTCGAGGGCCGCCGTTCAAGCTATCTCCGTAATCCTAGGAGCGGCCTTTTGGCCGCGTCTCGAAGGACGACGGGCCGGCTGGGGCCGCTCATCCTTCGAGGCTCGCTACGCTCGCTCCTCAGCGTGACGGATTTAAATCATTATTCCTTCGCCACGACCGGCACGCGCTGATAGCGGGCCTGTATGGACTTGGAGGCGGGCGTGAAATTCAGCGAGGCCCCGCGCCGGTCCGCGCTGCGGCCGGCAACCATCAGCCCATCGGCGCCGGCGACAAGGTCGCCCTTGCGCAGCGTCGGATCGTTCTCGACCTTGACCGGCGCCAGGCCGAACTGGGCCTTGCCGTTGCAGGTGCATCCCGCCACGATTTCGTTGCGATAGCGGAACGCGTTCGGCAGTTCGGAATAGGGCTTGCCGTTCGTGGTGGCGGCATTGTCGATACCGCTGCCATAGACCACTTCGGTATCGCTCGCCGGGCAGAAACTGTTGCACGAAGCCGCCCGGCTTTCCCGGTCGGAGCCCTGGAGCGGGAAATAGCGGCCGTCGCAGGTGCGTACGCAGTAGGCCTGGCCCCCGCCATAGGTGACGACCCGCGATCCCGGCACGTCACCCTGCGGAGGGAGGTTTTGCGGACCGCCGGGCTCGCTTTCGTTGGCATAGGGCACGCGGATGATATCCGGACCGCGGGAGCGGCCACCGCCGAACGCGCCGAACAGCGCGGAGAGGAAATCGTTTTCGGCTTGAGCGGCCGGCGCAAGCGCCAGCGCGCAAAGCGCCACCGCCCCGCCCAGCATGACCCGCCTGATTGATCCCCTCGACATGGGCGCTCTCCGCGACGCGTTTCGTCAGTACCGCGACGACATTGAAAGGTTCATCGCCTGACGGCCGGTCGATACCCTCGTCGCCACTGGGGCTGGCGCTCCTGCCGGACGAACGGTGATGGTGCCCGCGGCCTGCAGGCCTGCGGTGCCGATCGCCCTCGCCGCAAGGTGCGGCCCGGCCTTCGGGAGCACCACGACCCGGGTACCGACGTCGACCCGGCTGAAGAGATCGCTGACGTCTTCATTGGTCAGGCGGATGCAGCCGGAGGAGACGAACTTGCCGATGGTGGTGGGATCGTTGGTGCCGTGGATGCGGTATTCGCTGGAGCCGAGATACATGGCGCGGGCGCCGAGCGGGTTGCCGGGGCCGCCGGCCATGAAGCGCGGCAGATAGGGCTGACGCGCAATCATCTGCGCCGGCGGATGCCAGTCCGGCCATTCCGCCTTGCGGCTGATGGTCTGCACGCCGGCCCAGGTAAACCCTTCGCGGCCGACGCCGACCCCATAACGAATGGCGCGGCCCTGGCCGAGCACGTAATAGAGCGCGGTATTGCCGGTATCGATGATGACGGTGCCGGGCGCCTCGCGCGTGTCGAGCGCCACCACCGTCCGCCGCAGCCGCTCCGGCAGCACGCTGCCGTCACCCTCCTCAGTGAGTGCCCGCTCATCCGGCGCGACCATGTTGTCCGACGGAAACGCGCTTTGTGGCGCAGCGGCGTAGCCGAGCACCTGCGCGCTGGCGGTGCCGGAGAAGAGGACCGGCGCCAGCACCATGGCCCCGGCGAGAACGAGCGCGTTGGTCATGCGCGGCGATAGCCTGCGAAACCTTCCGGATGTCTGTGTCATGATCTGCCCCGATGCGATGCGCATCACGCTGATGCTTCTGCCAGATCAAACGCGACTGAAGCCACGCAGTTCCGTTGCGACCCAAATAGAAGCCTCTCCTGTCAAGCCGGCCGTCCCTCACGATTCCGCGATGGAACCTTTTGCGAGCCCCGCGTGTTGTGCCTGCGTGAGTCCGCTGCGTCGCCCGATGCCCATCGTCGCGCGAATCCGTGCTCGTCAGTCCTATCAGCCGCCAGCAGCGGGGAGAGCCAGTTGCGTGTCCTTCCCAACGAGCGTGCGCCTTCCGGCGAAGCAGCCAGTACGCCGCTGTCCGACAGCCGAAACGAACTGCCGCCGGTGATTCGACGGGCCGAAGTGGTCGCCTTCACGCTGGTTGCGCTTCTTGTCATTTGCGTCGTCGCCGTTCTCTATTTCGCCAAGGCCTTCTTTCTCCCGGTCGTGGCGGCCTTCGTGGTGGGCACCATGTTGTCGCCGGCCGCGAACTTTCTCGAGCGACGCCACATTCCCCGCTCCCTCGCCGCGGTCCTGATCGTGGCGGCGGTGGGTGCGATCGCGACTTTCATCGTCGGCCTGATTTCCTCGCCGCTGATGGAGTGGAGCCATCGCCTGCCGGAGCTCGGATCCATCCTGAAGGAGCGGCTGCATGTGTTCGACCGGCCCTTGGCGCTCTGGCAGGAGCTGCAGGGCATGGTCGGCGGCTCCGATCCCCTGAGTTCGTTCCAGATGCCGAAATTCGACTGGGTGCAGCCCGCGCTCGAATTTCTGTCGCCGACCTTCACCGAATTCCTGCTGTTCTTCGCAACCCTGATCCTGTTCATCGCGAGCTGGCGGGACCTGCGCCGCGCGCTGATCATGACCTTCGCCGGTCATGCCGAGCGGCTGCGCATGCTGCGGATCCTCAACGAGATCGAGGAGCATCTCGGCGGTTACCTGCTGACGGTGACGATGATCAATGTCGGCGTCGGCATCGCGACCGGTGTCGTCTGCGCCGTGACCGGCATGCCCAATCCTGCGGGACTTGGCGCGCTGGCCGCGACCTTGAACTTCCTGCCCATCATCGGCCCGGTCGTCATGTTCGTGATCCTCGCGGTGGTCGGCATCATCGCGTTTCCTACCATCACTGCGGGCTTGATCGCACCGCTGGCTTTTGTCGGAATTACCTTCCTGGAAGGGCATTTTGTGACCCCGACCATCATCGGGCGCCGCCTCTCGCTGAACGCGCTCGCGGTGCTGCTGGCGCTGGCGTTCTGGACCTGGCTCTGGGGCCCGGTCGGCGGCTTCCTGTCGTCGCCGCTCCTGATCGTCGCGC
>JBAUUA010000274.1:0-2281 GCA_049582465.1 Bradyrhizobium sp.
CGATCAGGAGCATCAGTCCCGCGAATACCATCAGCGCCGTTTCCCAGCCGAAATTGCCGATCATCGCCACGCCGAACGGCGCGAACAGGAATTGCCCGAACGATCCGGCGGCGGTTCCGGCGCCAAGCGCGAATCCACGCCGTTCGAGCGGCAGGAGCTTGCTGAACGCCGACAGCACCAGATTGAACGAGCAGCCCGACAGGCCGAAACCGATCAGGACGCCGGCGCCGATATTCAGCGACAGCGGCGTCGCGGCGTAGCGCATCATCAGCAGGCCGCCGGCATAAAGCACAGCGCCGACGCACATCACACGCATGACGCCGAACCGGTCGGCGATCGCACCTGCCACCGGCTGGCCCAGGCCCCACAACAGATTCTGAACCGCAAGCGCGAGGCCGAAGATGTCACGGCCCCACGAAAACTCCCGGCTCATCGGCTGGACGAAAAAGCCGAGGCTGGAGCGGGGCCCGAAGCTCAACAATCCGATCGCGCAGCCGCAAATGATGATCACCAGCGGCGTGCGCCAGCTTGGTGCTGCGGGAGACAGACGGAGAGCGCCCTCGGTGGCGGCCATGCAAATTCCTTGGAGTTGTTGGGCGGATTACGGGAAAGATTTTAGCAGGTGCGAGCTGCAGCGCCTGCCAGCAAATCGATGCGCGGACGAAGTTAATGCATCCGCATGAAAATCCCAACCGCGATGTCAATCAAAGGTCCCGCCGCATTGCAGCGTTGCAAATCGGGGCGGACAGCCCCGACGAATTTAGCCGGCTCGGCGTCTGGCGAAAGCCAAGGACGCGTGCTATGTTTGATTTGCTCGTTATGAGGATAAGTCAAATCCCCGTGACACACGAACTCTCCCGCGAGGATGCGGGATGGTTCGGATCCAGACCAAGTCGCTAAAGGAAGACGCCGGCCCCCAAGAGGCCGGATTTCTCAACGCCTACATATACTCAATATGAGTATATTTGGGAAACAAGGGAGGCCTGCATGCCGATCGCTGGAATCTACGGTCGCGAAGATCTCGACCAGCCCGCTCACGGGCATCCCCCCGTCCAGGCCAGGGACCGCGCCAGCCCTGCCCGGCGCTCGGCTACGCTGCCGATGCCGTCGCTGGAATGGACACCCGAGGTCGAACGCGCGACCGCGCATCTCTATGAGCGGGTCAGGAACGTGATCTCGCCGGTCGAGTGGCCGTTGATGGCGCCCACCATCAAGGCGATCAACGAGCTGAAGGAAAGCCGCGACGCGGTGATCCTGGCGCACAATTATCAGACGCCGGAGATATTCCATTGCGTCGCCGACATCCGCGGCGACTCGCTGCAGCTCGCGATCGAAGCGACCAGGGTGAAATCCGACATCATCGTGCAATGCGGCGTGCACTTCATGGCGGAGACGTCGAAGATCCTCAATCCGCACAAGACGGTCCTGATCCCGGATTCGCGCGCCGGCTGCTCGCTGGCCTCGAGCATTACGGGCGCCGATGTGCGGCTGTTGCGCGAGCGCTTTCCCGGCGTGCCGGTGGTTGCCTATGTCAACACCTCGGCCGACGTGAAGGCGGAGGTCGACATCTGCTGCACCTCGTCCAATGCAGTCCAGGTGGTAGAGAGCTTGAACGCGCCGACCGTGATCTTCCTGCCGGACCAGTATCTGGCGCGGTACGTTGCGTCGAAAACGGCGGTGAAGATCATCGCCTGGAAGGGCGCCTGCGAAGTGCACGAGCGCTTTACCGGCGACGAGCTGCGGAGCTATCGCGAAGCCGATCCCTCGGTGCAGATCATCGCGCATCCGGAATGCCCGCCCGATGTGCTGGCCGAAGCCGATTTCACCGGCTCGACCGCGCACATGATCGACTGGGTCCGCAACAAGCATCCCCGGCGCGTGGTGATGATCACCGAATGCTCGATGGCCGACAATGTGCGGGCCGAACTGCCCGATGTCGAGATGGTGCAGCCGTGCAATCTGTGTCCGCACATGAAGCGGATCACGCTGGCCAAGATCCTGGACAGCCTGCTCGGCCTGCGTGAGGAAGTCATGATCGATCCCCTGATCGCCGAGAAGGCACGGCGTTCGGTGGAGCGGATGATCAATCTCAAGAACTGAAACACGGCGTCGTCGCCTCGAAAGCGGGGACGACTAAAGGAAGCAGCCATGTCAAACCTGTCTGACCTCACCCGCAACACCGACAATATCGTCATCGTCGGCGGCGGTCTCGCCGGGCTGTTCTGCGCGCTGAAGCTCGCGCCGCGTCCGGTCACCGTGATTTCCGCGGCTCCTCTGGGAC